>JBJTVI010000434.1:0-14095 GCA_046081145.1 Rubrivivax sp. | reverse complement strand
CTCAAGCCCGGCCTGATGCCGCCGCTGACGGCCGAGCAGCGCGTCGTGCCGCTGCCGGCACCGGTGCAGCCGCTGGCCGACCGGGGCGCGCGGCTGGCGCTGCCGGCACTGCTGGGCGGCGTCTTCGGCCGTGGCCGCGTCGCCGACGAGGGCGATCGCCGCTTCCTGCGCCGGCAGCTGGGCACCTCGCTGCTGCCGCTGGCGCTGTTCGCCGTCGCCGCGTTCACCGGCTGGCACCTGAACACCCGGCCCGGCGCGGCCCCGGATGCCGCTCCCGTGGCTGCCGGGGGCGCCCTGGCCGAGCCGGGCGGGGGCGTGGCCGAGCCGCCGGGTGCCGGCGGGGGCGTGCAGGAGCCGCCGGGCAGCGGCTCGGGCCTGCGCGAGCCGCCGGCCGCGGGCGGGCTGCAGGAGCCGCCTGGGGCCGGCGGGCTGGCCGAGCCGCCGGGCGCATCATCGGGCCTCAAGGAGCCCGCGTCCACGCCGGGCCTGCAGTAACCGGCCGTGTCCGCCTCGCAAGCAGCCGTCCCGGCGCCCTCCGGCGGCGTGCAGGAACCGCCCGGCGCCGCCGTCGTGCAGGAGCCCCCGGGGGCCGCGCCCGCTGCGGCCGCCCCGCGCGAGCGCACGCCGCCCACGCGCGGGTTCTGGATCGGGCTCGGCGTCGGCGTGTTCGCGCTCGCGGTGTTCTACGGCCTGCTGAGCTTCCAGCGGCTGGAGATCTTCCGCATGCTGCTGGGCAGTTTCTTCCCGCTGGTGGTGCTGATCCTGGCGGTGCTGGGCTCCATCGTGCTGGGCCTGGCCACGCCCACCGAGGCCGCCGCCGTGGGGGCCTTCGGCGGCTACCTGCTCGCGGCGATCTACGCCGTGCTGGGCAAGGCCGGGGGTGCCCGGTGGCGCATCTTCCGGCTCTGGCTGCTGCTGTGGGCGCCAGCTCTGGTGGTGCTGGCGTGGTTCCTGCTGCACGAAGAGGGCTTCGGCGCGCCGAGCGTGCCGCTGTGGCTGGGCGGCGTGGCCGCCGTCGGCGTGCTGGCCTGGGTGTTCGCCGCCTACCGGCAGTCGGGCCTGCAGACGGAGGTCAAGGAGTCGGTTCTGCTGACCGCCAAGACCAGCGCCATGGTGTGCTGGCTGTTCGTGGGCAGCGCCATCTTCTCGGCGGCCTTCGCGCTGCTGGGCGGGCAGGAACTGGTCGAGAAGTGGGTGATGTCGCTCAACCTCAGCAAGACCGAGTTCCTGGTGCTGAGCCAGGTGATCATCTTCATCCTGGGCTGGCCGCTGGAGTGGACGGAGATCATCGTGATCTTCATGCCCATCTTCATTCCGCTGCTCGACAACTTCGGGGTCGACCCGCTGTTCTTCGGGCTGCTGGTGGCGCTGAACCTGCAGACGGCGTTCCTGAGCCCGCCGGTGGCCATGGCGGCCTTCTACCTGAAGGGCGTGAGCCCGCCGCACGTGACGCTGAACCAGATCTTCGCCGGCATGCTGCCCTTCATGGGCATCCAGATCCTCGCCATCGTGCTGCTGTACAACTTCCCCGGCATCGGCCTGTGGCTGCCGGAAGTGCTCTACAAGTGAAGCGGGCATGAAAACGGCCCGCTCGTCATGGAAGGGCGGGCCGTCAATCCGGCGGCTCACGGGCCGCCGGCGGGGGTGAACGGCAGCGGCTCAGCTGCCCATCGTGCGCGCCAGCGCGAACACCGAGTTCGGCGCCGTCGAGCGAACCGGCTTGACCACGGGCTGCGGCGCGATGGCGCGGCGTGCCGGGCGCGGCTCGATGCTGACGCCGGCGTCCTTCTGCTCCTGCACCAGGCTGGCCAGCGTGATGGTGGCCATGTGCTCCAGCATGGCGGCGTTCAGGCGCTGCCACAGTGACCGGCTCATGCCGAGGCTGCGCTCGTCCTCGCCCTGGGCCTCGAGCGGCTCGTCGACCGAGCTGACGATATCGGCCACCGTGATGCGCTCGGCCGGGCGGCCGAGCGTGTAGCCGCCGCCGGGGCCGCGGGTGCTCTCGACCAGCCCTTCCTTGCGCAGGCGGCTGAACAGCTGCTCCAGGTACGACAGCGAGATCTGCTGACGCTGGCTGATGGTGGCCAGGGCCACGGGGCCGGCCGGCTCGCGCAGGGCGAGGTCGATCAGCGCGTTGACGGCAAAACGGCCTTTGGTGCTCATGCGCATGGTGGGCTCCTCTTGAAGCGCAAGGGGCTGTCGCATACCCCGTGGAAACAACGACACCGCTCAATGTAGGGTTGAGATTGCTTCGCGTAAATTCGATAATCAAACAACTTCAGTTCGAAAAAAACGCATCGATTCACGGCATCAACGAAGGCGTCCCCCATGAACTTCAAGCACCTGCACTACTTCTGGGTGGCCGCCAAGGCCGGTGGCGTGGTCAAGGCGGGCGAACAGCTGCACACCACCCCGCAGACGCTGTCGGCGCAGATCAAGCTGCTCGAAGACCGCCTGGGCCGCCGGCTGTTCCGCAAGAACGGCCGCCAGCTCGAGCTCACCGAAGACGGCCGCGTGGCGCTGCGCTTTGCCGACGAGATCTTCGCGCTCGGCGGCGAGCTCGAGACCGCCCTGCGCGAGAAGCGCGGCACCCACGAGCAGGTGCTCGAGCTGCGCGTGGGCATCGAGGACGTGGTCGCCAAGTCGGTGGCCTACAAGCTGCTGGAGCCTGCGCTGGGCCTGGACGAGCCCGTGAAGCTGATCTGCGCCGAAGGCGGCTTCAACGAGCTGATGGCGCAGCTGGCGCTGCACCGCATCGACCTCGTCATCGCCGACGAGCCGCTCACGCGCAAGCTCAGCGTCAAGGCCTTCAACCACAAGCTGGGCAGCTCGCCGGTGAGCTTCTTTGCCGCGCCCGAGCTGGCGGCACGGCTGCGCCAGCCGTTCCCGCGGTGCCTGGACGGCGCGCCCATGCTGGTGCCCGGCGGCAGCTCGTCGGTGCGGCCGCAGTTCGACGCCTGGCTGGAGCGCGAAGGGCTGCACCCGCGCGTGGTGGGCGAGTTCGGCGACGGCGCCCTGATGAAGGCCTTCGGTCGCCAGGGCCGCGGGGTGTTCCTGTCGCCCTCGGTGGTGGAGGACGAGACCGTGCGGCAATACGACGTGCAGGTGATCGGCCGCTGCGACGAGATCAGCGACGACTTCTATGCCATCACCGCCGAGCGCCGCATCACGCACCCGGGCGTGGCGGCCATCACGCAGGCCGCACGGTCGGAGCTGTTCGGCCCCGCCCGCACCGCCGCGGCCTGACGGCGCCTCCGCGCGCGAAAGGCGACTCGCTCAGTCGGCCTGGGCCAGCGCCGCCCCGGCACCGGTGAGCGCCACCAGCGTGTCCGTGATCAGGAAGGTCGGGATGGCCTGCAGGTAGGGGCGGAAGCGGCCCTTGGCCTCGAAGCGCTCGCGGAAGCGCGACACGAAGAAGCGCTCGCCCAGCCGCGGCACGATGCCGCCGCCGATGTACAGGCCGCCGCGTGCGCCGACGGTCAGCGCCACGTTGCCGGCGAAGCCGCCGAGCATGGCGCAGAACAGGTCCAGCGTGACGCTGCAACGCGCGTCGGTGCCGGCCAGCCCGCGCTCGACGATGTGCTCAGCATCGACGGCGCCGGCCACCGCGCCCTCGACCGCCGCCACCGCGCGGTGCAGCACCGGCAGCCCGATGCCCGACAACAGCCGTTCGGCGGAGACGTGGTCGAACTCCCGCCGGGCCGCGGCGAGCACGGCGCTCTCGTACTCGTCGGCCGGCGCCAGCGTCGCGTGCCCGCCTTCGCCGGGCAGCGCCACCCAGCGGCCGCCGTGCGGCACGATGGCCGCCACGCCCAGGCCCGTGCCCGGACCCACGACCGCCATGGCGCCGCCCGGGGCCGGCCCACCCAGGCGCCCCACCGGCCGCAGCTGCGACGACTGCAGGCACGGCAGCGCCAGCGCCAGCGCCTCGAAGTCGTTGAGCACCTCCAGGCGCTCGAGCCCGAGGCCGGCACGGATGCCCTCGCGCGAGAAGCTCCAGCCGCTGTTCGTCAGCGTGATGCGGTCGCTGCCGACCGCCGTGGCCACGGCCCAGGCCGCGGCGCGCGGCGGCTGGAAGTCGCTGCCCAGTTGCACGCGCAAGCCGGCGAGGTAGGCCGCGGCTGCCTCGGCCGGCCCGGCGTGGGCCACGCACGCCAGCGTGCGCACGTGCGCCACGCCGCTGCCCGGCCCGGCAATCCAGCCGAAGCGCGCGTTCGTGCCCCCGATGTCGGCCACCAGCCAGGGGGCCGGTGCCGACACCAAGCGCCGGGCCGCGGTGCCCGCAAGGGAACTGACATCGTTCATGGGCAGGGTCTGGGCTGGGACATCTGCAGCAAACGGTAGCAAAACTACAGGGCCCGGACAAGGCAGGAAGTGCCGACGGGGGAATCCCATTCCGCGAGCGACCGAGAGCCACGGGTTCACCCTGTAGTGAAGCTACAGGCGACCGTTCCAGACTGGGTGGCCTGTGGGTTATCCGCTCACGCACAATCCGGGCCTGCCCCGACCCGACGGCACCGCAGCATGACCGCCACCTTCGACAGCCCGCGACTCATCGCCGACATCGGCGGCACCTACGCCCGCTTCACGATCGAGGCCGCCGCGGGACAGTTCGAGCATACGGCCTCGCTGCGCTGCGCGGAATACCCCGACTTCCACGCCGCCGTCATTGCCTACCTGCAGGGCCTGCCGCTCGGGCTGGCCGCACGCATCGAGCACGCCGCCATCGCCACCGCCAACCCGGTGGAGGGCGACGAGGTGCAGATGACGAACTACCACTGGCAGTTCTCCATCGAGCAGATGCGGCAGCGGCTGGGCCTGCAGACGCTGGTGGTGGTCAACGACTTCACCGCGCTGGCGATGTCGCTGCCGCGCCTGGCGCCCCAGCAGCTGCGTCAGGTCGGCGGCGGGCTGGCGCGCGAGCGCAGCGTGGTGGGCGTGCTCGGCGCCGGCACGGGCCTGGGCGTCAGCGGCCTCATCCCGGCGGGCGACGGCTGGGTGGCGCTGGGCACCGAGGGCGGCCACACCAGCTTCTCGCCGCGTGACGAGCGCGAGATCGCCATCCTGCGCTTCGGCCTGACGCAGTACTCGCACCTGTCGCACGAGCGGCTGCTGTCGGGGCCGGGGCTGGAGCTGATCCACCGCGCGCTGCGCGACCACGCCGGGCTGGCGCCCGAGCCGCTGGCGGCCCCCGAGATCACGCGGCGCGCGCTCGAGGGCCGCGACGCGCTGTGCGCCGAGACGCTGGAGGCCTTCTGCTCGGTGCTGGGCAACGTCGCCGGCAACCTGGCCGTGACGCTGGGCGCCCTGGGCGGCATCTACATCGGCGGCGGCATCGTGCCGCGCCTGGGCAGCTACTTCGACCGCAGCCCCTTCCGCGCGCGCTTCGAGGACAAGGGCCGCTTCTCCGACTACGTCAAGGGCATCCCCACCTACGTGGTGACGGCCGAGCACGCCACGTTCGTGGGCGCCTCGGCCATCCTGGCGGCGCAGCTGCGCAGCCTGCAGGCCGAGCACGGCTCGCCCATCCTGGGGCAGATCCAGCGCGCCCGCGACAGCCTGTCGCCGGCCGAGCGGCGCGTGGCCGACCACGTGCTGGCCCACCCGCGCGCCGCCCTGGGCGACCCCATCGCCGAGATCGCGCGCGCGGCACAGGTCAGCCAGCCCACGGTGATCCGCTTCTGCCGCAGCCTGGGCTGCGAGGGCCTGTCGGACTTCAAGCTGCGCCTGGCCTCGGGCCTGAGCGCGACGGTGCCGATCACGCATACGCAGGTCACGGGCGAGGACAGCATGCTCGAGCTGGGCGTGAAGGTGCTGGGCAACACCGCCAGCGCCATCCTGGCGCTGCGCGAGCAGCTCAACCGCGAGACGCTGGCCAACGCCATCGAGCTGCTGGCCGGCGCCGGGCGCATCGAGTTCTTCGCCGTCGGCCACTACGGCGTGGTGGCACGCGACGCGCAGTTCAAGTTCCTGCGCTTCGGCCTGCCCTGCGGCAGCCACACCGACGTGCGCCTGCAGCCCCTGGCCGCCGGCGTGCTGAAGCCGCAGGACGTGGTGGTGGTCATCAGCAGCAGCGGCCGCGTCGACGACCTGCTGGCCGTGGTCGATGCCGCGCGCGAGCGCGGCGCGCCGGTGCTGGCCATCACCGCCAGCCAGAGCCCGCTGGCGCGCAAGGCAGACGTGGCGCTGATCGTCGACCACGTCGAAGACGTGGCCACGCACGTGCCGATGGTCAGCCGCATCCTGCACCTGCTGGTGATCGACATCCTGGCCGTGGGCGTGGCCATGCGCCTGGGCGGCGAGGCGCCGCTGGCGCAGGCCGCCGCCGCCGGCCTGGACGAGGCCACCGCGCCGCTGGGCGCGCGCGCGGTCGCACCGGGCGTGAGCGCAGCGCGGCCGCTGGCGGGACTCACGTCACACAGCCGCTGAGCGCGGCGCGGCGCCGCGCTCCTAGAATGCGCGGTGCTTCGAGGAGCGCTGCGACGGGCCCCGCCCCGCCAGGCTCGAAGCGACGGTGCCGCCCGCCCGGGCCGCCGTGCCTTCCGCAACGGCGCTCGACCCCTGAACGGAGTCGAGCCCCATGAGCAGCCCCACCGCCCCGAACAGCACCCCTCTGCCGCCGCCCATGCGGCTGTCGGGCCTGGAGCCGGTGGCCATTGGCGCCGGCTCGCTGTTCGTGAACATCGGCGAGCGCACCAACGTCACCGGCAGCCGCGCGTTCGCGAAGATGATCCTCGAGGGCCGCTTCGAGGACGGCCTGGCCGTGGCGCGCCAGCAGGTGGAAAACGGCGCGCAGATCATCGACGTCAACATGGACGAGGCCATGCTGGACAGCGCCGCGGCCATGGAGCGCTTCCTCAAGCTGCTGGCCAGCGAGCCCGAGATCGCGCGCGTGCCCATCATGATCGACAGCTCCAAGTGGAGCGTCATCGAGGCCGGCCTGAAGTGCATCCAGGGCAAGGGCATCGTCAACAGCATCTCGCTGAAGGAAGGCGAGGCCGAGTTCCGGCGCCAGGCCACGCTGGTGTGCCGCTACGGCGCCGCGGTGGTGGTGATGGCCTTCGACGAGAAGGGCCAGGCCGACACCTTCGCGCGCAAGACCGAGATCTGCGCGCGCGCCTACCGCATCCTGGTGGACGAAGTCGGCTTCCCGCCCGAGGACATCATCTTCGACCCCAACATCTTCGCCATCGCCACCGGCATCGAGGAGCACGACAACTACGCCGTCGACTTCATCGAGGCCACGCGCTGGATCAAGGCCAACCTGCCGGGGGCAAAGGTCTCGGGCGGCGTGAGCAACGTCTCCTTCAGCTTTCGCGGTAACGAGCCGGTGCGCGAGGCGATCCACACCGTCTTCCTGTACCACGCCATCCGCGCCGGGATGGACATGGGCATCGTCAATGCCGGGATGATCGGCGTCTACGACGAGCTCGAGCCCGAGCTGCGCGAGCGCGTGGAAGACGTCGTGCTCAACCGCCGCAGCGATGCGGGTGAGCGCCTGGTGGAGATCGCCGAGCGCGCCAAGGGTGCCGCGCGCGACGATTCGGCGCGTCTGGCCTGGCGCGGCGGCACGGTGGAGGAGCGTCTCACGCACTCCCTCGTGCACGGCATCAACGAGTTCATCGAGGAAGACACCGAGCAGGCCTGGCAGGCCGTGCGCGCGCGCGGCGGGCGGCCGCTGCACGTGATCGAGGGCCCGCTGATGGCGGGCATGAACGTGGTGGGGGACCTCTTCGGCGCGGGCAAGATGTTCCTGCCGCAGGTGGTCAAGAGCGCGCGCGTGATGAAGCAGGCCGTGGCGCACCTGCTGCCCTACATCGAGGAGGAAAAGCGCACCCTCGTCGAGGCGGGCGGTGCGGCCCGCGCCAAGGGCAAGGTCGTGATCGCCACCGTCAAGGGTGATGTGCACGACATCGGCAAGAACATCGTCACCGTCGTGCTCCAGTGCAACAACTTCGAGGTCGTCAACATGGGCGTGATGGTCCCGTGCCAGGACATCCTGGCGCGGGCCAAGGCCGAAGGCGCGGACCTCATCGGGCTGTCGGGCCTCATCACGCCGAGCCTGGAGGAGATGCAGCACGTGGCCGCCGAGATGCAGCGCGACCCCTGGTTCGCCAGCCGGCGCACGCCGCTGCTCATCGGCGGGGCCACCACGAGCCGCGTGCACACGGCCGTGAAGATCGCGCCGCACTACGAGGGGCCGGTGGTGTACGTGCCGGACGCCTCGCGCAGCGTGGGCGTGTGCACCGAGCTCCTCAGCCCCGAGCGCTCGGCGGCCTACGTGGCCGAGCTCGACGCCGAGTACGAGCGCGTGCGCCGGGCGCACGCGAGCAAGAAGACGACCCCGATCGTGACCCTGGCGGCTGCGCGCGCCAACCGCACGCCCATCGACTGGGCGGCCTACGAGCCGCCGCGCCCGAGCTTCGTGGGCCGGCGCGTGCTGCGCCACGTGGACCTGGCCGAGATCGCCGCCTGCATCGACTGGGGCCCCTTCTTCCAGACCTGGGATCTTGCCGGCCCCTACCCGGCCATCCTCGACGATGCGGTGGTGGGTGTGGAGGCGCGGCGCGTGTTCGCCGACGGCCAGCGCATGCTCAAGCGGGCCATCGCCGGTCGCTGGCTGCAAGCCAGCGGCACCTTTGCGCTGCTGCCGGCCAACACGGTGGACGACGACACGATCGAGGTCTATGCCGACGAGTCGCGCGAGCAGGCGCTGCTGCGCTGGTCGCCGCTGCGCATGCAAAGCGAGCGCCCGGTGTTGGAGGGCGTGCGCCGGCCCAACCGCAGCCTGGCCGACTTCATCGCCCCGCGTGGCGTCAAGGCCGACTGGATCGGCCTGTTTGCCGTCACGGCGGGGCTGGGCGTGGAGGCGCGCGAGCAGCAGTTCATGGCCGAGCACGACGACTACTCGGCCATCCTCTTCAAGGCGCTGGCCGACCGCCTGGCCGAGGCCTTCGCCGAGCGGCTGCACCAGCGCGTGCGCACCGAGTTCTGGGGCTACTCGCCCGAGGAGCGGCTGAGCAACGAGCAGCTGATCGCCGAAGGCTACCGCGGCATCCGCCCGGCGCCCGGCTACCCGGCCTGCCCGGATCACGGCGTCAAGCGCGAGATGTTCGACGTGTTGCAGGCCCACGAGATCGGCATGGGGCTCACGGGGAGCCTGGCGATGACGCCGGCGGCCAGCGTCAGCGGCTTCTATCTTTCGCAACCCGAGGCCACCTACTACAACGTCGGGCGCATCGGCGAGGATCAGCTGGCCGACTGGGCACGCCGGCGCGGGATGGAGGAGGCCCTGGCCCGTCGCGCGCTGGCGCCTGTCCTGTAGGCCGCAGGCGAGCGCGCCAGCGGGGTGGCTGCGCGGCGGTCGCCGGCTGGCCGGGCGGCTCCTCAGCCTGCGGCCAGGGCGCGCCGCCACTGTGCGGCTTCGGCGAAGTGCTCCAGGCGCACGACCTCTTCTCCGGCCAGGTCGGCCACGGTACGCGCCACCTTCAAGGCCCGGTGCAGCGCCCGCCCGGACCACCCCAGCTGCTCGGCCATGCGCTCGGCGCAGCGCCGAGCAGCCGGCTCCAGCGGCAGCCCGGCAGCCAGGCTGCCCGCCTCGAGCCAGCCGTTGGGCACCCCTTGGCGCTGCAGCATGCGTGCGCGGGCCTCGGCCACGCGGCGGGCCACCGGGGCCGATGGCTCGCCGGCGGCCGTACCCAGCAGTTCCCCGGGCTTTTGCGCAGCGACTTCCACCAGCAGGTCGATGCGGTCGAGCAGCGGGCCGGAAATCCGCCCCTGGTAACGAGCCACCGCCTCTGGGGTGCAGCGGCAGCTCCGGCCGGTGGCGGCGAAGGCGCCCAGCCAGCCGCAGGGGCAGGGGTTCATGGCCGCCACGAACAGGAAGCGCGCCGGGTAGGTGGCCTGGCGGCCGGCGCGCGAGAGCGTGACGCGCCCCGTTTCCAGCGGCTCGCGCAGCGCCTCGAGCGCCGATCGCGGGAATTCGGGCAGTTCGTCGAGGAACAGCACCCCGCCGTGTGCGAGCGAGATCTCCCCGGGCATCGGCGGGCATCCGCCGCCCACGAGTGCCACGGCGCTGGCGGTGTGGTGCGGGGCGCGCACCGGGGGGCGGCCCTCGGGCATCGCCTCGGCGCCCGAGCGCGCCAGCCCGTGCAGGGCTGCACTCTCCAGGGCGGCCTCCGGCTCCATCGGCGGCAAGAGGGTGTGCAGGCGCTGCGCCAGCATCGACTTGCCCGCGCCGGGCGGGCCCACCAGCAGCAGCGCATGGGCACCGGCGGCGGCGATCTCGAGTGCGCGGCGCGCCGCCACCTGGCCCCTCACGTCGCTCAGGTCAGGCGCGCCGGGCGCTCCAGGGGCTGCCCCGGGCGAGCCCCACGCCTGGCCCTCGGGCGGCTGTGCACGGGGCAACTCCGTGCACCCGTCTGCCGCATCCGACCCCCACGGGCCCGGCGGCGCAGCCGACCCCTGCGGCCCGCCGGCTGCCCCAAGCGGCGCCGGCTGCAGGGCGCGCACCACCTGGGCGAGGTCCTGCGCGCTGCGCACATCCATCCCGGGCACGCGCGCGGCCTGGCGTGCGCTCTCCTGAGGCAGCACGAGCGCGCGACCCGACCCCTCGCGGCGCGCGGCCAGCGCCAGGGCCAGGGCGCCGCGCACGGGGCGCAGTTCGCCGGCCAGCGAGAGCTCCCCGGCGAACTCGAAGCCCTGCAGCTTCGCCGGGTCGAGCAGTTCGCCGGCAGCCAGGATCCCCAGGGCGATGGGCAGGTCGAAGCGGCCAGACTCCTTGGGCAGGTCCGCCGGGGCCAGGCTCACGGTCACGCGCCGGTTGTGAGGGAAGGCAAAGCCGCTCTCGGCCAGTGCCGCGCGCACGCGCTCCCGGCTCTCCTTCACCTCCGTGTCGGCCAGCCCCACGAGGGTGAATCCCGGCAGCCCGTTGGCCAGGTGCACCTCCACGCGCACTTCGCGCGCTGCCAGCCCGTCCAGAGCCCGGCTCCTCACCACGGCCAAGGTCATGCCGATTCCTCCTGCCCTTTCGCGGCGTCGTTCCCGCGCCGGGGCGCAGGGTTGTCCGGTGGTCCGGTTCCCCGGTAGTCCGGTTCTCCGGTGGCCTGGTCTCCTGGTTGCCCCGGTTCCACCCGCGGCTTCCATCCCGGACACAGCTTGCCGCCCCCGCCACCGGTTGAGAAGCACCGAATTGGTGCGCACCCAATTGGGGCCCCCGAAAGGGTGACGGGACGGCCGGCCGCCTGCGCACCCCGCTCAGCTGCGCAGGCCACGGCGGGCGACCCCTGGGCGCCAAGGGTCTTGGCGCGTGCGGGAAGGCCGGTGCATGCGCGCTCGACGGGGCCTTTCCGGGTGCATCGCGGTGTGGCACGGATCGTGCAGAACCCTCTGCGACAGGAACTGGATCCCTGCCCGCCGGGCGCCCAGGCGCGCCCGACCCAGCTACTCCCCAAGGACTTTCCGACCATGCAGACCCTTCGCATCAGCCTACTTGCCGCTGCCGCCGCGCTGGCCGCCTCGACCCTCGCCACCCCGGCCGTGGCCGCCGACACCTCGCTGGCCTTCAACATCGGGGCCGTCACCGAGTACCGCTACCGCGGCATCTCCCAGACGCGCCTGAAGCCCGCGCTGCAGGGCGGCCTGGATTACACGGCGGGCTCCTTCTATGTCGGCGCGTGGGGCTCGACGATCCAGTGGATCAAGGACAGCAAGGGCGGCGCGGACGTCGAGATCGACATCTACGGCGGCTACAAGTTCGAGCTTGCCAAGGGCACCGTGCTCGACCTGGGCGTGCTCACCTACCAGTACCCGAGCAACGGCCTGAAGCCCTCGGCCAACACCACCGAGGTCTACGGTGCGCTCACCGTCGGCCCGGTCACGGCCAAGTATTCGCACAGCACGAGCAACCTCTTCGGTTTCGACAAGAGCAAGGGCAGCGGCTACCTGGACATCAGCGGCAGCTTCGAGGTGGCCGGCATCACGGTCACGCCGCATGTGGGCCGCCAGACCGTGAAGAACACCGGCTCGGCCAGCTACACCGACTACTCCCTCACGCTGAGCAAGGAGATCTCCGGCGTGACCTGGAGCGCCGCGCTCGTGGACACCAACACCAAGGCCTACACAGGCCCGGGCGGCAAGGATCTGGGCAAGGCCTCGATCGTGCTGGGCGCCAAGTACAGCTTCTGACCCCACCACTCAATCCCAGGAGGCAACCCATGAAGATGGTGACCGCGATCGTCAAGCCCTTCAAGCTCGACGAGGTGCGCGAGGCTCTCAGCGCCATCGGCGTGCAGGGTATCACCGTGACCGAAGTCAAGGGCTTCGGCCGGCAAAAGGGCCACACCGAGCTGTACCGCGGCGCGGAGTACGTGGTCGATTTCCTGCCCAAGGTGAAGATCGAGGCCGCCGTCGACGACGCGCTCGTCGAGCGCGTGATCGAGGCCATCGAGGGCTCGGCGCGCACCGGCAAGATCGGCGACGGAAAAATCTTCGTCTCCGCCCTCGAGCAGGTGGTGCGCATCCGCACCGGAGAGATCGGCAAGGACGCGCTCTGAGCGCGCCCCCCACCCACGCCAAGGACTTCCCATGAAGAAACTCATCGCCACCCTCGCCCTCGGCCTGGCGGCCCTGGGCCTGCTCGGCGCGAGCAGCCCCGTGTTCGCACAGGCCGCTCCCGCCGCCTCGGCAGCCGCCCCCGCGGCGGCGCCCGCCTCGGACGCCGCCCCGGCTGCGGGCGCCGCCTCGGCCGCCGCTCCCGCGGCCGCCGCCTCCACCCCCGTGCCCAACAAGGGCGACACCGCCTTCATGACGATTGCCACCGCGCTCGTCATCCTGATGACGATACCGGGCCTGGCCCTGTTCTACGGCGGCCTGGTGCGCAGCAAGAACATGCTGTCGGTGCTGATGCAGGTGTTCATGATCTTCGCGCTGATCTCGGTGCTGTGGGTCGTGTACGGCTACTCGATGGCCTTCACCGCAGGCAACCCCTTCTTCGGCACGCTGGACAAGCTGTTCCTCAAGGGCATCACGCCTGAATCGGTGGCGGCCACCTTCAGCAAGGGCGTCTACATCCCCGAGCTCACCTTCGTGGCCTTCCAGGGCACCTTCGCGGCCATCACCACGGCGCTGATCGTGGGTGCCTTTGCCGAGCGCATCAAGTTCTCGGCGGTGCTGCTGTTCGCGGCGCTGTGGTTCACCTTCAGCTACCTGCCCATCGCGCACATGGTGTGGTACTGGGACGGCCCGGACGCGATCACCGATGCCAAGGCGCTGGCGGCGGTCAAGGCCAACGCCGGCTTCATGTGGGCCAAGGAAGCGCTCGATTTCGCCGGCGGCACGGTGGTGCACATCAACGCCGCCGTGGCAGGTCTGGTGGGTGCCTACATGGTGGGCAAGCGCGTGGGCCTGTGCCGCGAGGCCATGGCCCCGCACAGCCTGACGCTGACGATGGTGGGTGCCTCGCTGCTGTGGGTGGGCTGGTTCGGCTTCAACGCCGGCTCCAACCTGGAAGCCAATGGCGTGGCCGCCCTGGCCTTCGTCAACACGCTGGTGGCGACCGCTGCCGCCACGCTGTCCTGGATCGCCGGTGAGGCGCTGTCCAAGGGGAAGGCCTCCATGCTGGGCGCTGCGTCCGGCGCGGTGGCGGGCCTGGTGGCGATCACCCCGGCCGCCGGCTTCGTCGGCCCCATGGGTGCCATCGTTATCGGTCTGATCGCTGGCTTGTTGTGCCTGTGGGGCGTCTCGGGCCTGAAGCGCATGCTCGGCGCGGACGACTCGCTGGACGTGTTCGGCGTGCACGGCGTGGGCGGCATCCTGGGCGCGCTGCTGACCGGCGTGTTCGCCGCGCCCTCGTTGGGCGGCACCGGCATCTGCGACTACGTGGCCAACACCTGCGGCCAGTGGGGCGGCATCGGCGCGCAGGTGTGGGTGCAGGCGCAGGGCATCATCTACACCGTGATCCTCTCTGGCGTGGTCGCCTTCGTCGCCTTCAAGATCGTCGACCTGACCATCGGCCTGCGCGTGGCGGAAGACGAGGAGCGCGAGGGCCTGGACATCAGCTCGCACGGCGAGACGGCCTACAACAAGTGATCAGCCG
>JBJTVI010000433.1:0-3964 GCA_046081145.1 Rubrivivax sp. | reverse complement strand
CGGCCTCGATGCAGGCGTGCATCAGCGCCGAGAGCGCGCGCGGGGTGATGCGCCCATCCGTCCACCCCAGCCGCTCCAGGATCTGCGACACGGCCCCGACGGTGCCCGAGGAGCCCAGCGCCACCGACCAGTGCTGCGGCGCAAAGGCCTGCAGGGCTTCCTCGAACTCGGCGCCGGCGGCGATCTGGGCGGCTCGAAAAGCCGCCGCCGTGAGCTTGCCCTGCGGGAAGAAGCGCAGCGACAGGCTCACCGAGCCCACCGGGAAGGACTCCGCGCTCAGCGGCTGCGCGCCCCGGCCCAGGATGAGCTCGGTCGAGCGCCCGCCAATGTCGATGACGAGCCGGTTGTCCTCCGAGGGCTGCAGGTACGACACGCCGGCGTAGATGAGCCGCGCCTCTTCCCGGCCGGAAATGACCTCGATGGGAAAGCCCAGCACCGGCTGCGCGCGGCGCAGGAACTCGTCGCGGTTGGCGGCCTCGCGCATGGTCTGGGTGGCCACCACCCGCACGTGGGCCGGATCGAAACCGCGCAGTTCCTGGGCAAAGCGCGCCAGGCAGGCCAGGCCCCGCTCCACGGCTTCCTCGGTCAGACGACCCTGCTCGTCCAGCCCGGCACCCAGGCGCACGGTCTCCTTGAAGTAGGCGTGGCGCCGGTAGCGCTCGCCCGCGAGACGGCCGATTTCCAGCCGAAAGCTGTTGGAGCCCATGTCGACTGCGGCCAGCAGCCCTGGGTCTTCGGAGGTCGTCACGGGTGGCGCGGTGCTAGGCGGAAGAACGAATCTCTGATTGTCGCCCAGCCCCAGGGAGGTCCTGCCCCATCTGCCCAGGCGAAGCCCTCCGGCCCGAGGGAAGCCTTCGGGTCGAGCGCCCTTCAGGCTCGCGTCGGGTAGCCTGCGGCAACCTCGCGGCGACGCCGGCGCGCCACAAACCCCAGCATCGCGGCCCCGGCAACCGTCAGGGCAAGGGTGGATGGCTCGGGCACCGGCTGGGCGGTCAGCGAGATGTCGTCCAGGAACGTGGTGCGGTCGTCCGGCCTGAGCGAGCCATCGGGCTCGGAGTGGTACGGGCTCAGGCTGTTGAAACTCAGCGTGTAGGTCATCCCGGGCGTGAGCATGAAGCTCTGCTGCCCGGCTTTCGCGTACCAGCCCTGCTTGTTCTCGAGGTCCCAGCGGGCATCGGGCAGGTTGACCTCGCTGTTGGCCTGCGACCCTCCGAAGACCTGGCTGGTGTAGCTGCCGATGAGCTGCGTGTTGCCCAACGCATCGGTGAGGGTGACGCTGTAGTCGTTGGGCCGCCCGAAATAGGTGTCACCCCGCCACGAGGGACGATTGGCGTCGAACCAGCTGAGCGCACCGAAGGAGAGCTCCGTGCCGGCGAACGTGAAGGTCTGCGACACCGTCTGCCGGTCCTTGATGATGCCGTAAATGTCGCCCGTGCGCGCCCACTTCCATCCGCCGGCGAAGTCCTCGGTCCGATTGACCTGCCCGCCAGACCAGGCGCCGCCGGGCTGGTTGTTCCGCCAGGACGATTGCAGCCCTTCCTCTGTCCAGCCGTTGTTCCAGGGGCGCCCCCAGCGCTCACCCCCTGGCCCGGAAGAGTACCAGATCAAGCCCGAGTAGGCCTCGAAGCTGCCGTCGGCCAGAAGATTGGTCTGGGGTGTGCCTTGCGCCCAGGCAGCGTTGCCCGCAGCCGCAAGGGTGGCGGCCAGTGCCGCCTGCACGAATCGCCTGTCTGCCACTTTCCCGCCCCTGGAGTGTTGCCGTGACAAAAGCCACGGTGCAGGGGAGTCTCTGCCGGGGGCTCGCTTCAAGGCTGCATGCCATCCCCCCGGAGGAGGCGGTGACCACAGGAAGGAATTCACGCCGCGAGGCGCTGTGTCAGGCCACCGGATGCGCGCTGGAGTGGCGCATCTGCGCAATCGGCAAGCGGGGAAGGAGTTGACGTTCGTACAAATCGTTTATACGATTACAACCCATTCGATACCCAGGCGAGGTTTGCCATGCCCCGTATCACCCGAGCCACCCCTGCTGCCCCAGGAACCGCCAAGGCCCGGGCGGCCAGAGCATCGACAGCGGCCGCTCCGGCCAGACGAGCTGCGGCCACAGCCACCGAGCCCCCGGCTGCCAAGCGTCCGTCTGCCAAGCGCCCCGCCCGGCCGAGCACGAGGGCCCTGACGACTCCCGCGCCCCCTCCGGCTCCGGCCCCGGAGCGCCGGGCTGCGCACGGGACCCTGGCAGCCCCAGCGCCGCCGGTATCCGCCAACGCCACTTCGCCCGCTTCTCCCACAGCCACAGCCCCGGCTTCCCGCACGACGGCTGCCGCTCCAGCAACATCACCTGCCGCAGATCCCACACCCACGCCCAAGCGCAAGAAGCCCAAACTCGTACGCGATGGCTTCACCATGCCCGAGGCCGACTACGCGCTGCTGGCCGCCCTCAAGAAGCGCGCGCTGCAGGCCGGGCGCGAGGTGAAGAAGAGCGAGTTGCTGCGTGCCGGGCTGCGCGCGCTGGCCGCGATGCCCGAGGCCGCCTACCTCGGGGCGCTGGAGGGCGTGGAGCGCATCAAGCCGGGCCGCCCGGCCGCCGACTGAGCCTTCTCGAGCGAGGCGCGCAGGTCGTCCAGCTCGGCGCAGCCTGTCGGGCACAGCCGGGTGAGCGCATCCAGGTGCACCCTCGCCTGCGCGAGGTTGTCCAGCTGCACATACGCCTCGCCGATGTACTCGTGGGCCCCGAGATGCGAAGGGTCCAGCTCGAGGGCCCGCCGGTAGGCCACGAGCGACTCCTGCAGCCGCCCGAGGTTGCGCAAGCTGAAACCCAGCAGGTTGTGGGCGTCGGCATCCTGCGGCTCGGCCCGCACATGCGCAGCCAGCAGCCGTTCGGCCGACGCCCAGCGCTTCTGCTCGATGAGCGCGCGGGCCTCGCGCATCGTGCGGTGCTCAGGAGCGGAGTTTCGGGCACTCGTCGGCGCTGGCCCCGCCGGCCTCACGCCGGGCGTGCTGGCCGTCACCCTCGGCGTACCGCCGTCCTCCCTGTCGTTTCACCTCAAGGAACTGAGCCACGCCGGGCTCATCACGCCCGAACGCGCCGGCCGCCACATCGTGTACCGGCCCCAGATCGAAGCCATGAACGCGCTGCTCGGCTACCTGGCCGAGCACTGCTGCCAGGGGCAGCCTTGCGGGTTGATGGGTGCAGTCACGGTCGGCAGGGGGTGCAACGCCTGCTGACACGTGCTGGAACCGGTACGGTGAGCCACCGCGCCACATGGACCGCCCCGGCCCCAGCCTCGCGGTCAACCCTCGAGGCTGTGGGCCATGGCCCGCGCCAGGCGGCTCGCGACAGCGGCGTCAGCCGCCTCCACCATGATCCGCAGCACGGGCTCGGTACCCGAGGCCCGGATCAGCACCCTGCCGTCGGCACCGAGCTCGCGCTCGGCCGCTTCGCGCGCCTGGGCAAGGCCGGCGTGGGTTGTCCAGTCCACGCCCTCGGCCAGGCGCACGTTGAGCAGCACCTGCGGGAAGAGCGTGACGGAAGCGAGCAGATCGGCCAGCGTGCAGGCGCGCCGACGCACCGCCTGCAGCACCTGCAGGGCGCTCACGATGCCGTCGCCCGTGGTGTGGCAGTCCAGCGCCAGCAGGTGGCCCGAGCCCTCCCCGCCCAGCTGCCAGCCGCGCGCGCTCAGTTCCTCGAGCACGTAACGGTCGCCCACCTTGGCGCGCACGAGGCTCACGCCCAGCGCGCGCAGCGCGAGCTCCACGGCCATGTTCGTCATCAGCGTGCCCACCACGCCGGGCACGGGCTGGCCTTGCGCCAGCCGGTCGGCGGCCATCACGTAGAGCAGTTCGTCGCCGTTGAAGAGGCGGCGGGTGGCGTCCACCATCTGCAGCCGGTCGGCGTCGCCATCCAGGGCAATGCCGTAGTCGGCACCGTGATCGCGCACGGCTTGCACCAAGGCCTGGGGCGCCGTGG
>JBJTVI010000432.1:0-2033 GCA_046081145.1 Rubrivivax sp. | reverse complement strand
CGGTAGCCGGTGATGTAGCCCTGCTCCTCGAGCCACTTCACGCGGCGCCAGGTGGGCGCGGCGCTCAGGCCGATGCGCGCGGCCAGGTCGGCGTTGCTTAGCCGCGCGTCGAGCTGCAGCTCGGCCAGGATGGCGAGGTCGTAGCGGTCGAGGGCACGGTGCGGCTCGGGGTCTTCGGCCGCCG
This sequence comes from Rubrivivax sp., assembly GCA_046081145.1. GTDB lineage: Bacteria > Pseudomonadota > Gammaproteobacteria > Burkholderiales > Burkholderiaceae_C > Rubrivivax. The sequence goes on along the minus strand of JBJTVI010000432.1, from coordinate 1,849 downwards.
CGCCTGCGGGCGCGGGCTGGGCAAGGGTTCTCCCTGGCCTGGGCTTGTTCGGCGTCATTGGCTCTCCTGGCGCAGCTCTCGAGCATAAAGCTTGCGCGACCGGCCCGTTCCGGGGCGGAAAACGAAAGGACATGCGCGCACGTTGTGCCTACACTGCCGCGCTGGCCCGGCGAGGTGTGCCCGGGCGTGGAGTCGCGAGCATGAACGCCCCCCTGCCCGAGCACGTCCGCAAGTCCCTGGAAGCCGCCACGCTGGACGACAAGTACAGCCTCGCCAGCGGCCGCGCCTTCATGAGCGGCGTGCAGGCGCTGGTGCGGCTGCCGATGCTGCAACGCCAGCGCGACGTGCTCGCGGGCCTGAACACCGCCGGCTTCGTCAGCGGCTACCGCGGCAGCCCGCTGGGCGGCTACGACCAGGCACTGATGGCCGCGAAGAAGCACTTGGCGCAGCACCACGTCGTCTTCCAGCCGGGCGTGAACGAGGAACTCGGCGCCACCGCCGCGTGGGGCACGCAGCAGCTCGACCTGTACCCGCAGACGAAGAAGTACGACGGCGTCTTCGGCATCTGGTACGGCAAGGGCCCCGGCGTGGACCGCTGCTCCGACGTCTTCAAGCACGCCAACATGGCCGGCACCAGCCGGCACGGCGGCGTCATTGCCATCGCCGGCGACGACCACGTGGCCAAGAGCAGCACGGCGGCGCACCAGAGCGACCACATCTTCAAGGCCTGCGGGCTGCCGGTGTTCTTCCCGAGCGGCGTGCAGGACATCCTCGACATGGGCCTGCACGCCTTCGCGATGAGCCGCTTCTCGGGCCTTTGGAGCGGCATGAAGACCATCCAGGAGGTCGTGGAGAGCAGCGCCAGCGTCGTCGTCGACCCCGGCCGCGTGAACATCGTGCTGCCCGAGGACTTCGCCATGCCGCCCGGCGGCCTACACATCCGCTGGCCCGACGCGCCGCTGGAACAGGAAGCCCGGCTGATGGACTACAAGTGGTACGCCGCGCTGGCCTACGTGCGCGCCAACCGCCTCAACCACGACGTCATCCGCACCCCGCACGACCGCTTCGGCATCATCGCCAGCGGCAAGGCCTACAACGACACGCGCCAGGCGCTGGCCGACTTGGGCCTGGACGACGCCACCTGCCGCGCCCTCGGCATCCGGCTGCACAAGGTCAACGTGGTGTGGCCGCTGGAGGCCACCATCACGCGCGACTTCGCCACCGGCCTGCAGGAGATCCTGGTGGTCGAGGAGAAGCGCCAGGTCATCGAGTACCAGCTCAAGGAAGAGCTCTACAACTGGCGCCCCGACGTGCGCCCGAACGTGCTGGGCAAGTTCGACGAGCCCGAGGGAGACGCTACGGGCGGCGAGTGGAGCATGCCCAACCCGAGCGAGAACTGGCTGCTGCGCGCCAAGGCCGACCTGACGCCGGCGCTCGTCGCCCGGGCCATTGCGAAGCGGCTCACCAAGCTCGGTGTGCCCGAGGACGTGCAGCGCCGCATGGCGCAACGGCTGCAGGTGCTCGACGCGCGCGAGCGCGAGCTGGCCGCGCTGAAGGCCGACACCGGCGAGCGCGCGCCCTGGTTCTGCAGCGGCTGCCCGCACAACACCAGCACCCGCGTGCCCGAGGGCAGCCGCGCCGTGGCCGGCATCGGCTGCCACTTCATGGCCGTGTGGATGGACCGCAGCACCAGCACCTTCACGCAGATGGGTGGCGAGGGGGTGCCCTGGGTCGGCCAGGCACCGTTCACGACCGAGAACCACGTGTTCGCCAACCTCGGCGACGGCACCTACTTCCACAGCGGGCTGCTGGCGATCCGCCAGAGCATCGCGGCCGGCGTGAACATCAC
>JBJTVI010000431.1:0-4173 GCA_046081145.1 Rubrivivax sp. | reverse complement strand
GGAGCCGCCTGCGGCGGCGCACTGGCGGCCTGTGGGGCCTGGGCCTGGGCCTGGGCCTGGGCTTGGGCGCCCGCGCCGGGCCCCTGAGCAGCCTCTCCTGGGCCCTCCTCGGCCAGCCAAGCCTTGAGCAGGGTGTAGGTCACGGCCAGCAGCACCGGGCCGGCGAAGATGCCCACCAGGCCAAAGCCGATCAGTCCGCCTATCACGCCGGCGAAGATGAGCAGCAAGGGCAGGTCCGCCCCGCGCCGGATCAGCGCCGGGCGCAGCACGTTGTCGAGCGTGCCCACCACCGCCGACCACCCGAGCAGCGCCAGTGCCCAGCCCGTCTCGCCCGTCCACCACAGCCAGGCAGCGGCCACCACGAGCACCGGAACCGGGCCGATCTGCGCGATGCACAGCACGAGCATCAGCGCCGTGAGCGGCCCGGCAAAGGGCACGCCGGCCAGTGCCAGGCCCAGGCCCCCGAGCACCGCTTGCACGATGGCCGTGACGCCCACGCCCAGCGCCACGCCGCGGATGGCCTGCCCGGCCAGCACCACGGCTGCCTCGCCGCGCGCGCCGCCCAGACGCGCACCCAGGCGCAGCAAGGTGCGCGCGGCCACCTCGCCCTGCGCGTACAGCAGCGCCGCGATGCCCACCATCAGCAGCAGCTGCAGGCCCAGCATGCCAAGCGTGCCGAGCTGGCCCGCCAGCGCCGTGGCCGCGCGCCCCGCGTAGGGGGCCGCGCTCTTGAGCAGCGGCGCGAGCCCGGCCTCGGCCAGGCGCGCCCAGGCCTCGACCAGCTTGGCTCCTATGCCGGGCACCTGCGCCAGCCACTCCGGAATCTTCTCCGGGCGCAACTGCGCCAGCGCCCGCACCGCCTCGACGATCTCGCCGGCGTGCTGCACCACGGTGGCAATGGCCAGGCCCAGGGGCAGCGCCACGAGCGCGACGAGGCCAAGGGTCATCACCGCCACCGCCCAGCCGCGGCGCCCGCCCAGGCGTTGCTCGAGGCTGCGCATGAGTGGCCAGGTGGCCACCACCAGCAGCGTGGCCCACACCAGCGCACCCACGAAGGGCAGCAGCGTCCACAGCGTGCCGGCGATCAGCAGGCCGATCACCACCAGGCTCAGGGCGTGGCGCAGCAGGTCGGGGCGGGGTGCATCCATGTGGGTGGCACTATATGCTCCGGACGGTCTCCCGCGCACCGACGCGCGCGGGCAACCGAACCCAGGCCCCCGAGGACCCGCGATGACCCTCCCCACCGACATCTCCCCCGCCGTCCACGTCGTCTCGCACCCGCTGGTGCAGCACAAGCTCACGCTCATGCGCGAGAAGGACCGCAGCACGAGCAGCTTCAGGCGCCTCATGCACGAGGTGAGCATGCTCATGGCCTACGAGGTCACGCGCGACATGCCGGTGCAGATGGTGGAGATCGAGACCCCGCTGGAGCGCACGATGGCCCCGGTGATCGACGGCAAGAAGACGGTTTTCGTCGCGATCCTGCGCGCCGGCGTCGGCTTCCTGGACGGCATGCTCGAGGTGGTGCCCAGCGCGCGCGTGGGCCACGTGGGCCTGTACCGGGACCCCAAGACGCTGGTGGCGGTGGAGTACTACTTCAAGATGCCCCACGACATGCACGAGCGCGACGCCATCGTGCTCGACCCGATGCTGGCCACCGGCAACTCGGCCGTGGCGGCGGTGGAGCGGCTCAAGGAGACACGCCCGAAGTCGATCCGCTTCGTGTGCCTGCTCGCGGCCCCCGAAGGTCTGGCGAATTTCCACGCCCACCACCCGGACGTGCCCGTCTACACCGCGTCCGTCGACCGCCAGCTCAACGACCACGGCTACATCATGCCGGGCTTGGGCGACGCGGGCGACCGCATCTTCGGTACCAAGTAGGGCCGCCAGGAGGAGCGCCGTGGATCTGCTCGTACGCCACGCCACGCTGCCCGACGGCCGCCGCGGCATCGACCTGCTCGTGCAAGGCGGGCGCATCGCCGCCGTCGGGCCGGCGCTTGCAGCCCCCGAGGGCGTGCCGCAACTGAACGCGCAGGGCTTCCTGCTCAGCCCGCCCTTCGTCGATGCGCACTTCCACATGGACGCGACGCTCAGCTACGGGCTGCCGCGCGTCAACGAGAGCGGCACGCTGCTCGAAGGCATCGCGCTGTGGGGCGAGCTCAAGCCGCACCTGACCCAGGAAGCCGTTGTGGAGCGAGCGCTCGCTTACTGCGATTGGGCCGTGGCGCGTGGGCTGCTGGCCATCCGCTCGCACGTAGACGTGTGCGACGAGCGGCTGCTGGCGGTGCAGGCGCTGCTGCATGTGAAGGAGCGCGTGCGGCCCTACCTGGACCTGCAGCTCGTGGCCTTTCCGCAAGACGGCGTGCTGCGCAGCCCCGGGGCGCTGGCCAACCTCGAGCGTGCGCTCGATCTGGGCGTGGAGGTGGTGGGCGGCATCCCGCACTTCGAGCGCACGATAGCCGACGGGGCTGAGAGCGTGCGGCTGCTGTGCGAGATCGCCGCCGCACGCGGCCTGCGCGTGGACATGCACTGCGACGAGACCGACGACCCGATGTCGCGCCACGTCGAGACCCTGGCCTTCCACGCGCAGCGCCTGGGACTGCAGGGGCGCGTCAACGGCTCGCACCTCACGTCCATGCACTCGATGGACAACTACTACGTGAGCAAGCTCATCCCGCTGATGGCCGAAGCCGGCTTGTCGGCGGTAGCCAACCCGCTCATCAACATCACGATCCAGGGCCGCCACGACACCTACCCCAGGCGCCGCGGCATGACGCGCGTGCCTGAACTCATGGCCGCAGGGCTCACCGTGGCCTTCGGCCACGACTGCGTGATGGACCCCTGGTACGCGCTGGGTTCGGCCGACATGCTGGAGGTCGCGCAAATGGGTCTGCACGTGGCGCAGATGACTTCGCAGGCCGGCATGCGCGCCTGCTTCGATGCCGTCACGGTCAACCCGGCACGCATCCTGGGCCTGGAGGGCTACGGCCTGCAGCCGGGTTGCCGGGGGGACTTCGTGCTGCTGCAGGCGCGCTCGCCGGCCGAGGCGATCCGGTTGCGTGCTGCGCGTCTGGCCGTGGTACGCGGCGGGCGTATCGTGGCGCGTTCGGCGCCGGCCACGGCCGAGCTCGAGCTGCCGGGGCGGCCTTCGCACGTGGACTTCACGCGACAGGCCTGACCGGGCGGACCCCTAGAATGCGGGCATTCCCGTACAAGCCGCCAGCCGGCTGCCCTCGAACAAGATGAAACTCATTGGTGCGCTGACCAGTCCCTACGTGCGCAAGGTGCGCATCGTCATGGCCGAGAAGAAGCTCGACTTCCAGCTCGTGCTCACCGATGTCTGGAACAGCCAGGAGATCCTGAAGTCCAACCCGCTGGGCAAGGTGCCCTGCCTGCTCCCCGAGTCGGGCGAGCCGATCTTCGATTCACGGGTGATCGTCGAGTACCTCGATGCGCTGTCGCCGGTGGGCCGGCTGATCCCGCCCTCGGGTCGCGAGCGCGCCGAAGTGCGCACCTGGGAGGCACTGGCCGACGGCATCCTGGACGCGAGCATCCTGGCGCGCATGGAATCCATCTGGGCCGGCCGCACCCCCGAGCAGCGCAGCCAGGCCTGGATCGAGCGCCAGATGAGCCGCGTGGACGGGGCGCTGGTGGCGCTGTCCACGGGCCTGGCCGACAAGCCCTGGTGCGCGGGCAACGCCTTCGGCCTGGCCGACATCGCCACGGGGTGTGCGCTGGGCTACCTCGATTTCCGCTTCCCGCACATCGACTGGCGTGCCCGCCACGCCAACCTCACACGCCTGGCCGAAAAGCTCGCGCAGCGCCCGAGCTTCGCCGAGACGCTGCCGCCCCAGGCCTGACGCCGAGGCCTTCCACCGTGGCCTGATACCGAGGTTTGACACCCATGCCTGCCCCCGTGCCGCGCCTGATCCTCACCCTGGCCTTCGCCGCGGCGCTGGCTGGCCCCGCCCGGGCCGCCAGCTCGGCGTCCTGGGTGTCGCTGGAAGGGGTGTCTGCCTCAGTGGGAAGCCTGTCCGCCTCGGTGCAGACCGCCAGCGAGAGCTCGGCGCGGCCGCTGCGCTCGGCCCAGGGGCTGCATCGGGTGACGCGGCTCGAGCCGGCTGCCGACCCGACCGGTCTGGCGGTCATGCACCTGGAGCCCGTCGCGGACGG
>JBJTVI010000430.1:0-3827 GCA_046081145.1 Rubrivivax sp. | reverse complement strand
GCAGCGTCTGCCGCGCCTTGGGCAGGTAGGACAGGATGCGCTGCAGGTCGGGCAGGAAACCGATGTCGAGCATGCGGTCGGCTTCGTCGAGCACGACGTACTCGACCTGATGCAAGGCCGCGTTCTTGGCCTCGATGTGGTCGAGCAAACGGCCCGGCGTGGCGATCAGCACCTCCACGCCGGCTCGCAGCGCTTCGGTCTGTGGCTTCATGTCCACGCCGCCGAACACCACCACGCTGCGCAGCGCGCTGTGCTTGGCGTACTTCTTGACGTTCTCGGCCACCTGGTCGGCGAGCTCGCGCGTCGGCGCCAGCACCAGCGCGCGCACCGGGTGCCGCGCGGGCGAGGCGCTCGCGTTCTCGTGGCGCAGCATCTTCTGCAGCAGCGGCAGCGTGAAGGCCGCCGTCTTGCCCGTGCCCGTCTGCGCCGCGCCCATCACGTCGCGCCCGGCCAGCACGATCGGGATCGCCTTGGCCTGGATGGGCGTGAGCTGCGTGTAGCCGCTGTCGGCCACGGCACGCAGCAGCTTCGGGTCGAGTGCAAGGGAGTCGAAGCGCAGCGTCGCCGGCGCTGCCGGCTCGCTCGTGGCCGCTTCAGCGGGGGCTTCCGGAGGCGGAAGCGTCGCGGTGTGGTCGTTCATTCACTCCGGATTATCCCCTACTGTGGGGCGGCGCGGCGCGGGCGTGCCAGCGGCAGCCGGCCCCCTCCTCACAACCGCCCCTTCTCCACAGCTTCCTTCAGCAGCGCGTTCACGCGCGTCTGCCAGCCCTTGCCCGAAGCCCGCAGGCGGGCCAGCACTTCAACGTCCACGCGCATGCTCAGCATCGGGCGCTTCACCGGCAGCGCCGGCCGCCCGCGGCGCGCGGCTCCCATCGCCGCCAGACCCTCCTCGGGCGACACGGGCTTGGCGCCAACACGCCACGCGCCATGGGCAGGGTCCTGGGTGCTCAGGTCTGGTGCCTCATCCGGGTCGATCCAGGGGGCCGAACCGGGCTTGCTCTCGTTCATTGGCTTTCCTCATGCTGAAGATGCGGCGCACTTCGCCGCGGGGCGTCCAGGTGACCACCACCATGCGCCCGGCCAGCAGCCCCAGCGTGTTGAAACGCGGCTCGCCATAGGCCTACCGCTAGTATTCAAACGTCACGTTCACGCCAGAAAACACCTCTGGGGCATCCGCAAAATCAAGCCCGCGCAGGGCCAAGGTGATGTCTCGCTTGGCGCTGTCGAACTCGACCTGCATGTTTTATTGTAATGACATAAAATAAAAAATGTCAATGCAAAAATCCTTACTCACAGGTCCAACAAGCCCCGTCGACCCCGCGTCAACTTTCCTGAGCGGCAGCATCCACCCACCCCACCCCACTGGCCAAAGCCGCATCGCGCAGCGGTTCGTCCTGCGTCGCGATGGGCAGCGAGAGCCGAAGCGCCAGCTCCAGGTAGGCCGAATCGTAGGCGGTCAGGCCGAAGCGCAAGGCCAGGCCGAGCAACTCACGCGGCGGCGCGCCTTGGCGGTCCACCTCGAGGGGCAACTGGGCAATGCGGGCGGCTACCGCCTGGGCACGAGCTGCTTCCAGGCGGCCACGCACGCAGGCTGTCCGCAGCACGTTCGTGAATCCGAGCTCCCACAGTGCCGGCACGTGGGCGCGGTCGGATCGCATCCGGTGTGCCACGGCATCTGCATAGTCCGTGGCCTGACTCTCGATGAACCAGGCCGTCACCACCGAGTTGTCCAGCACGAACGGCATGGGGGTGCTGTGGCGGGGGCTTCAGTCGCGCCCGGACTCGATGGCCTCGCGAAGCGGAATGTCCAGGCGAACGCCAGCCCGCAGCCGCGCCAACTCCTCGAAAACCTGCTCGACCGCAGCGGACCGATTGCAATCATCGGCCACCAGCGGCCCCGAGGACTCGGCCGCCACGAGCCGAGCCATCGGCCTGCCGTGTCGGGTGATCGTGACCTCTTCGCCCTGCTGCACACGCGCAAGCAACTCGGACAGCCGAGTCTTCGCCTCATAGACAGGGATATCGATCAATTCAAGTCAACCAGAAATATTTTGGTTGACTATAGTCGCTCACGCCCGCTCGGGCAAGGGCCGATCGCCCTCACAACCTCCACACCCTCACCCCCGCCCCCTTGAGCGCCTGCGCGTCGTAGGCCGATTTCACGTCCACGAACACGCCGCCCTTGACCATCTTGCGGCAAAGGTCCTCGGCGGAGAGGGCCTTGAAGGATCGGTGCGCCACCGCCGCCACCACCGCATCGGCCCGCGGCAGGTCATCCCAGGCCTGCAGGCGCACGCCGTATTCGTGCAGCGCCTCCTCGGGGTCGGCCTCGGGGTCGTGCACATGCACTTCCACGCCAAAGCTCTGCAGCTCGCGGATGATGTCCACCACCTTGGAGTTGCGCAGGTCCGCACAGTCCTCCTTGAAGGTCAGCCCCAGCACGTTGGCACGCGCGCCCTTGATGTAGCAGCCCGCGGCGATCATCTGCTTGACCGTCTGCTCGGCCACGTACTTGCCCATGCCGTCGTTGATGCGCCGCCCGGCCAGGATCACCTGCGGGTGGTAGCCCAGCATCTCCGCCTTGTGCGTGAGGTAGTAGGGGTCCACCCCGATGCAGTGCCCGCCCACCAGGCCCGGCTTGAACTTCAGGAAGTTCCACTTCGTGCCGGCCGCCTCCAGCACCTCGGTGGTGTCGATGCCCACCTTCTCGAAGATGATGGCCAGCTCGTTCATCAGCGCGATGTTGAGATCGCGCTGCGTGTTCTCGATCACCTTGCAGGCCTCGGCCGCCTTGATGCTCGAGCAGCGGTGCACGCCCGGCTGCACGATGCGCTCGTAGAGCTGCGCCACCTTCTCCAGCGTCTCGGGCGTGTCGCCCGACACCACCTTGAGCACCCGCGTGAGCGTGTGCTCGCGGTCGCCCGGGTTGATGCGCTCGGGGCTGTAGCCCACGCAGAAATCGCGCTTCCACACCTTGCCCGACACGCGCTCGAGCTCGGGGATGCACACCTCCTCGGTGGCGCCGGGGTAGACGGTGGATTCATACACCACCACCGCCCCGGGCTTGAGGTGCGGGCCGATCGCCCGGCTCGCCCCCACCAGCGGCCCGAAATCCGGGATGTGCGCCTCGTCCACCGGCGTGGGCACGGCCACGAGGATGAAGTCGGCCTCGATCAGCGCCGCGGGGTCGCTCGTGTACTCGGCGTGCACGGCCGCGCGCATCTGAGCATCGGGTATCTCGCGAGAGGGGTCGGTGCCGGCCCGGCACCTGGCCACCTTGTCGGCAGCGATATCGAAGCCGATCGTGCGCGCGAGCTTGCCGAACTCCACCACGAGGGGCAGGCCCACGTAACCCAGGCCTACCACGGCCACCACCGGCTCGGTTCCACTCATCGGCCAACTTCCCCAGAAAGGCTCCACACACGCAGGATTGTCCCCGAGTGCGAGGGGGTTTGCACTTGAGGCCGGGCAACGGCAGGCCTCGGCAGGCCTCACTCCCCGCTGATGTTCACCGCATAGCCATGCTGCTTGAGCAGCGCGTGGCGCCTGGCTTCGGCCAGGTCAGAGGCCACCATCTCTGCGCACATCTCCTGCACCGTGATCTCGGGCACCCAGCCCAGCTTCTCGCGCGCCCGGGTCGGGTCGCCCAGCAGGGTCTCCACCTCGGTGGGGCGGAAGTAGCGAGGGTCCACCCGCACGATCACCTGGCCCGGGGTGAGCGCCGGTGCGTCATCGCCCGAGACGGACTCGACGATCCCCACCTCGTCCACCCCCTCGCCCTCGAAGCGCAGCGTCACGCCCAGCTGCGCGGCCGACCAGTGGATGAA
>JBJTVI010000429.1:0-2165 GCA_046081145.1 Rubrivivax sp. | reverse complement strand
GTCGACGAAGAAGAGCACGTCGCGGCCTTCGTCACGGAAGGACTCGGCGATCGTCAGGCCCGTGAGCGCCACGCGCAGGCGGTTGCCCGGCGGCTCGTTCATCTACCGCTACACCCTGGCCGGCACCGAAGTGTCGGCGCTGCTCGGCCGGATGCCGTCGGCGGTGGGCTACCAGCCCACGCTGGCCGAAGAGATGGGCCGCATTCAGGAGCGTATCACCTCCACCAAGGTGGGCTCGATCACCTCGATCCAGGCCGTCTACGTGCCGGCCGACGACCTGACCGACCCGTCTCCGGCCACCACCTTCGCCCACCTGGACGCCACCGTGGTGCTCTCGCGCGACATCGCCGCGCTGGGCATCTACCCCGCCGTGGACCCGCTGGACTCCACCTCGCGCCAGATCGACCCCAACGTCGTGGGCGAGGAGCACTACGGCACCACGCGCGCCGTGCAGGCCACGCTGCAGCGCTACAAGGAGCTGCGCGACATCATCGCCATCCTGGGCATGGACGAGCTCTCCCCGGAAGACAAGCTGGCCGTGGCGCGCGCGCGCAAGATCCAGCGCTTCCTGTCGCAGCCCTTCCACGTGGCCGAGGTCTTCACCGGGTCGCCGGGCAAGTACGTGCCGCTCAAGGAGACCATCCGCGGCTTCAAGATGATCGTCGCCGGCGAGTGCGATCACCTGCCCGAGCAGGCCTTCTACATGGTGGGCACGATCGACGAGGCCTTCGAGAAGGCCAAGAAGATCCAGTAACCCGCGCCTGAGCACCCACGCGAAGGAGCCTGCATGGCCACCATCCACGTCGACGTCGTCTCGGCCGAGGAGAGCATCTTCTCCGGCGAGGCGAAGTTCGTCGCGCTGCCGGGCGAAAACGGCGAGCTCGGCATCATGCCGCGCCACACCCCGCTGATCACCCGCATCAAGCCTGGTGCCGTGCGCATCGTGCGTGCCGACAACAGCGAGGAAGAGTTCGTCTTCGTCGCCGGCGGCATCCTCGAGGTGCAGCCCGGCACCGTGACGGTGCTGGCCGATACCGCCATCCGCGGCCACGACCTCGACGAGGCCAAGGCCCTGGAGGCCAAGAAGGCGGCCGAAGAGGCGATGAAGAACGCCAAGAGCGACATCGACTTTGCCGCCGCGCAAAGCGAGTTCGCCACCATGGCCGCGCAGATCGCGGCCATCGCCAAGCTGCGCAGGAAGTGACGGCCGTGCCGCCCGGCACGTCTTCCGAGCGGTCGGCCGGGCGCTTCCAGGCCTGCAGCTTTGCCTGCGGCCGCCGATTCACGCGTTGCCTCGTCGGGCCCCTTGTGGGGGCGGCGGTGCTGCTGGCCACCGCCTCGGCGCGGGCCGATGCCGGCTCCGGCACACCGGCCTGGTCGAGCCTTCCGATGTCCTTCACGCTTGGGGGCGAGTCGATGCGCCTGCCCCGGGGTGAGCGCATGGGGCTGGCGGGCGCCTCGCTCCTGCTGGAAGCCTCTCCGGGCTGGTGGGTCGGGCCAGCCGTCTACGGCGCGGCCACGGGCGAGCGCGCGGGTCTCTTCGTGGGTGGCGTCGAGGTGCAGCGCCGTGTGCGCCTGGGCGAGGGCTGGGTAGGCGTCCTGGGGCTCTATGCCGGCGGCGGCGGCGGTGGCGCAGCGCCGGTGGGTGATGGCCTGCTGGTGCGCCCTGCGGCCACGCTGCTGCGCGACTTCGGCGCCTGGCAGGCTGGCCTGGCGCTGTCGGGAGCGCGTTTTGCGGGTACCGACATGGGCGGCACGCATCTGGGGCTGCTGCTGGCCTGGAATGGCACCTACCGCCACACCGATCCCGCGCAGGCCGGCCGGGCCCTCGCCGATGCACGCGGCAGCGGCCTGGGCTTCCAGCAGGGCCAGGTGAGCCTCGTGAGCTGGCAGCTTCAGGACGGCAGCGGCCGACGCGTCGGGCTGGCCAGCGCCCGCCTGGTGCGCCCGCTTTCCACTCCCGGGCTGGACGCAGGTTTCGAGATGGGAGCGGCGGCCACGGGCGGGGCAGCCGGCTACATGGAGATCCTCGGTTCGGTGGGCGCCAGCGTGCAGCCCGCGCCGGGCCTGCACGCCGGCGTGCGGGCTGCGCTGGGCCTGGGCGGGGGCGGGGCCCTGGCCACCGGTGGCGGTGGTCTGGCCAAGGTCTCGGCGCATGTCGGCTG
>JBJTVI010000428.1:0-2797 GCA_046081145.1 Rubrivivax sp. | reverse complement strand
CAGCGTGCTGGCCGGGCACCGCGATGCCCAGGCCTGCTACGCGCTCATCGAGCCTCTGCTGCCCTCGGGCCTGGCCTCGCAGCTGCGCGCGGGCCCGCTGCAGGAGGGAACGTGGACGATCTTTGCCGCGGGCAACGCCAGCGCGGCCAAGGCGCGCCAACTGCTGCCGCGCCTGGCCGATCGGCTGCGCGAGGTGCGCAGCGACGTGCAGGCCGTGAAGGTGAAGATCGTGCCGCGCGAGGAGAGCCTGCAGCCACCAGGCGGCCGGGCTGCTCACCCGCCGAGGTAGGCCTCGCGCACCCGCGGGTCGGCCAGCAGTTCGCGCGCCGGGCCCGACATCGTGATCTCCCCCGAATCCATCACGTAGCCGCGGTCGGCCAGCCCGAGCGCGCGGCTCGCGTTCTGCTCCACCAGCAGCACCGTCGTGCCGCGCGCGTGGATGTCGCGCACCACCTCGAAGATCTTGTCGACCATGATCGGCGACAGGCCCATGGAGGGTTCGTCGAGCAGCAGCAGCCTGGGCCGCGCCATCAGCGCGCGGCCCATCGCGAGCATCTGCTGCTCGCCCCCGCTCATGGTGCCGGCGAGCTGCCCGGCGCGTTCCTTGAGCCTCGGAAAGATGCCGAAGACGCGCTCGATGTCGGCCTGCACCTCGGCATCGCGCCGCACGAAGGCCCCCATCTGCAGGTTCTCGACGATCGACATGCGGCTGAAGACGCCGCGGCCTTCGGGCACCATCACGAGGCCCTGCCGCACGAGATCCCACGCACCCTGGCCGCGGATGTCGCGCCCCATCACCTCGATGCGCCCCTCGGCCACCGGCTGCGTGCCAGTGATGGCCTTGAGCGTGGTGGTCTTGCCCGCCCCGTTGGCGCCGATGAGCGTGACGAGCTCCCCCTCGCGCACCTCGAAGCCCACGCCCTTGACGGCCTGGATGCCGCCGTAGGCCACCTTCAGGCCCTCGACCTTGAGCAACGTGGTCATGATGCGTCCGCCGGCGCCGCAGCCGCTTCCGAGGCCACGTGCCCGGCACCCAGGTAGGCCTCGATCACCTTCGCATCGCCCTGCACCTGCGCTGGCGTGCCTTCGGCGATCTGCTTGCCGTAGTCGAGCACGGTGACGCGATCGCACAGGCCCATCACCAGCTTCACGTCGTGCTCGATCAGCAGGATGGTGCGGCCGTCCTTGCGGATGCGGTCGATCAGCTCGCGCAGCACCACCTTCTCGGTGGCGTTCATGCCGGCGGCGGGCTCGTCGAGCGCGATCAGCTTGGGCTCGTTGGCCAGCGCGCGCGCGATCTCCAGCCGGCGCTGGTCGCCGTAGCTGAGCGTGCGCGCGCGGTACTCGGCGTAGCGGCCGATGCCAACGTAGTCGAGCAGCTCCTGGGCACGCTGCGTGATCGCGGCCTCCTCGGCCTTGAAGCCGGCGGTGCGGAAGATGGCGCCCAAGAGCCCCGACTTCGTGCGCACGTGGCGGCCGACCATGACGTTCTCCAGCGCCGTCATCTCGGGGAACAGGCGGATGTTCTGGAAGGTGCGCGCGATGCCCTGGCGCGCCACCTCGTGCACCGCCGTGGGCTCGTAGGGCGCGCCGCCGAGCTCGAAGCTGCCGCCGTCGGGCGTGTACAGGCCCGTGATGACGTTGAAGAAGGTGGTCTTGCCGGCCCCGTTGGGGCCGATCAGGCCGTAGACCTGGCCGGCGCGGATGGTGACTCCGACATCGGACAGCGCCTGCAGGCCGCCGAAGCGCTTGCTGACGCCGGCCACCTTGAGGACGACCTCGCCCGCGGGCGTGCTGTGCGGGGTGCTCATGCCTTGGCCGCCCCGCCGTCGGCCGGCGTCGGTTGCGACGCCGCCTTGCCGTGCTCGCGCGCCGGCCACAGGCCGCGCGGCCGCAGCAGCATGATGGAGATCATGGCCAGCGCGATGAGCAGCTGGCGCAGGATGGACGCGTCGAGCCGCCCGCCCGTCATCTGCTGCAGCGGGCCCGACACGGCGCGCAGCACCTCGGGCAGCGCGGCCAGCAGCAGCGCGCCGAGCACCACGCCGGGCAGGTGGCCCATGCCGCCGAGCACCACCATGGCGACGATCATCACGCTCTCCATCAGGCTGAAGCTCTCGGGGCTGACGAAGCCCTGGAAGGCGGCGAACATGCTGCCGCTGACGCCGCCAAAGGTGGCGCCCATGCCAAAGGCCAGCAGCTTCATGTTGCGGGTGTTGATGCCCATGGCCTTGGCGGCGATCTCGTCTTCGCGGATGGCCATCCAGGCGCGGCCGATGCGGCTGGTCTCCAGCCGGTGGCTGATGACGACGCTGACCACCACCAGCACCAGGAACAGGTAGTAGTAGAGCGTGACCGAGGGGATCGAGAAGCCCCCCACGACCAGCGGCTTGCCGAAGTTGATCCACGGCTCGGCCTGCGGGCCGATGGTCATCGGGTCGATGCGGTCCAGCCCCCGCGGCCCGTTGGTGATGTTCACCGGGTGCTCGAGGTTGTTCAAGAACACGCGGATGATCTCGCCGAAGCCCAGGGTGACGATGGCCAGGTAGTCGCCGCGCAGCTTGAGCACCGGCGTGCCCAGCAGCACGCCGGCGATGGCCGCCAGGCCCGCGGCGAGCGGGATGACCATCCAGATCGGCGTGTGCAGGCCGCCCGGGAACATCGCGGCGATGGCCGGGAAGGTCTCGAACAGGTGCGGGCTCGCCATCAGCGCATACATGTACGCGCCCACCGCGTAGAAGGCCACGAAGCCAAGGTCGAGCAGGCCCGCGTAGCCCACCACGATGTTCAGCCCCAG
>JBJTVI010000427.1:0-4026 GCA_046081145.1 Rubrivivax sp. | reverse complement strand
GGCCTAAGGGGCCTAAGGGGCCTAAGGGGCCTAAGGGGCCTAAGGGGCCTAAGGGGCCTCGTGATGTGTCGTCGGACCTGTGGAACGAAGCCTCGAGCCCAAAGGCTGCCGCTCGCCAAGTTCGACGCCCTTCCTGAGTTGGCGCACTTGCAGGGGGTGGGATCAGTCCACCGTCACCTTCGCCGCCTTCACCACCCTCGCCCACTTCGGCACCTCGGCCTCGAGGAAGGCGCGGTACTGCTCGGGGGTGGAGCCTGCGACGATGAAGCCCTGCGCACCGAAGAAGTCACGGATCTCAGGGGCCTCCAGGGCCTTGACGACCTCGGCGTTGAGCCGCGCCAGGATGTCGCGCGGCAGGCCCGCAGGGGCAAACAGGCCCTGCCACGAAGCGGCCTCGAAGCCGGCCAGGCCCGTGAGGGGCTGCGCCCCCGTAGCTGCCTCAGCCACCGTAGGCACGTCCGGCAGCAGGGGATGGCGCCGCGCCGAGGTGACCGCCAGCGCGTTGACGCGGCCGGCGCGGATGTGGGGCAGCAGCACGAGCAGGTCGCCGAAGGTGGAGTCCACGGTACCGGCCATCAGGTCGTTTGTGGCCTGCGCGCTGCCCTTGTAGGGCACGTGGGTGAGGCGCACGCCGGCAGCCAAGTCGAACATCTCGCCCGTCAGGTGCATGGAGGTACCGATGCCCGGCGAGGCGTAGGTGAGCGGGCGCGTGCGCGCCAGAGCGACGTAGTCGCGCACGCTGCGGGCCGGGCTGCTCGCCGCTATGGCCAGCACGAGGGGCGAACTCACCACGGAGGAGATGGGGGTGAAGTCGCGCAGCGGGTCGTAGGGAAGCTTGGGGTTCAGGCTTGCACTGATGGCCTGGCTGCCGGTCACGCCCATGAGCAGCGTGTAGCCGTCGGGCGCGGACTTCGCCACGTGATCGGCTCCGGTGGCGCCACCCGCCCCCGGGCGGTTGTCCACGATCGCGGGCTGGCCCAGCGAGGCGGCCAAGCGTTCGCCGATGCGCCGCGCCAGCAGATCGGTGCTGCCGCCGGGCGGAAAGGGCACGACGATGCGGATCTGCCGCGCCGGCCAAGCGCCCTGGGCCCGGGCAGGCGACGGGGCTGCAACCAGCGCCGCCGGCGCGGCAACCGCCGCCACAGCGGCCAGGATCAGGTCGCGCCGGTCCGGGCTGAAGGAGCTGAAGGAACTGGTGGGTCTGAACGGCCTGAAGAGTCGGCGCGGTGCACGGGCTGTCATGTTGCACTCCCGGGGGCAGGTTCAACCGGCACGTGCGGCCCCCATCCGCCCGCACCCGCAGTCTCGATGACGAAGAGATCGCCGGCCTGCCAGGCCACGCAGGCCTTGGCCGGCAGGTGCTCGATGCGGCCGTCGCGACGCTCCAGGCGTGCGCTGCCGCAAGTCCCGGGATAGCCGCCCGCCGCGCCAGGCGCGGCGGTGCGGTGCCGCTCGCCACGGTAGCTCACCAGGCCGGCGCCGTCCAGCAGTCTCCAGGCGCGCACCATGCCGTGGCCGCCGCGGTGCGTGCCAGATCCGCCCGAGCCGCGTCGCACCGCCAAACGCTCCAAGCGCACGGGCGTGCGCGCTTCCAGCACCTCGGCAGGCGTGTTGCGGGCGTTGCCCACGTCGGTGGCCACCGCATCGGCGCCTGGCCCCCAGGGCGTGGCGCCGGCGGCCGAGGCCACGATCTCGGTGCTGACCCACGCCGAGCCGTCCTCGCGCGTACCGCTGAACGACAGCACGGCCGCCACGCCGGCGTGAGCCGCAGCCGCGCGCGCCGGATCGGCTTGCGCCCAGGCGGCAGCCAGTGCATTGGCCAGCAGCTTCACGAGGTTGGTACGGGCGTTCAGCGCGGCGGGCCACGCGGGGTCGACGATGGAACCCGGGCGGGTCAGCAGCTCCACCGGCTCCAGGCAGCCGTCGTTGGCCGGCGCGTGCGGAGCGAGCAGGCGCGCGAAGTGGCTCACCGCGGCCCAGGTAGCCGCGCGCGAGGCGTTCACCGGCCCGCGCGTCTGGTCGGCGCAGCCGCGCAGGTCCACCTGCACGCGGTCACCCTGCTTGCGCAGCGTGACGGCCACCTGCACCGGCTCGTCCGTCAGGCCGTCTCCGTCCAGCGCATCCTCCACCGTCCACTGCCCGTCGGCCACGGCGGCTAGTGCGTCGCGGGTGGCTGCGGTACTGGCTGCCAGCGCCCGTACCGCGGCTTGGGTGAAGGCCTGGCAGCCGCGCGCGCCCAGCCACGCCTGCTCCGCCGCCTCACCGCTGGCCAGCGCCTGGAACTGCGCCCAGAGATCTCCGCGCAGCGCCTCGGGCGTGCGGCTGTTCGCGCACACCAGGCGCAGCAGCGGCTCGTCGGCTACACCTGCGCGCCACGCCTGCACGGGCGGGATGCGCAGGCCCTCATGCTGGATGCAGGTGGCGTCGGTGGGCACCGAGCCTGGGGTCAGGCCGCCCACGTCCTGATGGTGCAGCATGCAGCCCACGAGCGCGCGCACAGCACCGTCCGCGCACACCGGCCGCACGAGCGTGAGGTCC
The DNA here is from genome assembly GCA_046081145.1 of Rubrivivax sp. GTDB lineage: Bacteria > Pseudomonadota > Gammaproteobacteria > Burkholderiales > Burkholderiaceae_C > Rubrivivax. The sequence continues at coordinate 1,488 of JBJTVI010000427.1, read as the reverse complement.
GGCAGGTGCGTGCCGCCGCTCCAGGGGTCGTTGGCCAGAAACACGTCTCCCTCGCGCATGGCCGATACCTCGAAGGCCGCCAGCACGCCGCGCACCGCCGGGCCCAGGCTGCCCAGCAGCAGCGGCAGAGAGCGCGCCTGCGCGAGCAAGCGGCCGTCGGGCAAGAAGACGGCTGCCACGCAGTCCATCGCCTCGGCCGAGATCGAGGACACCGCATAGCGGGAGAGCGCGGCCTGCATGGCGTCGCACAGGGCTTCCATGTCCCGGGCGAAGGGGTCGCCCGCAGGCGGGGTACCCAGCCCCGGACACGCGGCCGCACCGGTCATCGCCTCGGCTCCGAAGGGCGCGCACTCGCCCCAGGCCGCGCGCAGCGTGGCCACCGTGCGCTCGAACTCGGTGGCGGGCGCCTGCGGCAGGCTGTGCGAACACACCACGTGCACCCCGGGGCAGGCCTGCTGCAGCGCCCGGGCCACCGCCTGCTCGTGCCGGGGCGCGCGCAAGGCGTGCAGCAGGCACACGGCCACCGCCCGCGGCGCCACGGGGCGCGCCGCCAGACGCCGCGCCAGGCTCGCCAGGTCTTCAGCCCCGAAGGGCAACACTTCGGCGCCGCGCGCGTCGAGACGGGCCGACACGCCCCAGCGGTCTTCCTCGGGCAGCCATGCCGGCCAGGGCGAAGGCTGCGGATGCAGCGCCCAGGGGTCCTCGCGGTGCTGCCGGCCGAGGGTGAGCACGTCCTCGAATCCGGCGTTGCACACGAGCACGACCTCGCCCATGCCCGGCTCCTTCAGAAGCGCCCGGGGCTGAAGGGCGCGAGGTCCACCTGCGGAGTGCGGCCCGCCACGAGGTGGGCCACCTCGCGCCCGGTTGTCGCGCCGGTGCACATGCCGATGTGGCCATGCCCGAAGGCGAGCCAGGCGTTGTCCAGGCGCGGTGCGCGGCCGATCACGGGCAAGCTGTCGGGCAGGCAGGGCCGGTGCCCCATCCAGCGCGAGGTGCGCGTGGCATCCAGGTGCGGGAACATCTCCAGCCCCTTGGCCAGCAGCACGTCGGCGCGGCGCCAGTCCGGCTCGGCCCGCAGCCCGCCGAACTCGACGCTGCCGGCTAGGCGCAGGCCCATTGCCATCGGGTTGACCATGAGGTTGTATTCCACCGCCATCACGGTGTGGCGCAGCCGCAGGTTGCTGCTGGCCACCGTGACGTGGTAGCCGCGCTGCGACTCCAGCGGCACGCGCAGCCCGAGCTCCCGTGTGAGCCCGGCAGACCACGCCCCGGCGGCCACCACCACGCCGTCGCAGGCCAGGCTCGTGCCCGTATCGTCTTCCAGGCGCACGCCCGTCACGCGCGAGCCCTGCCGCTGGAAGCCCCCCACGCGGCCGCGCACGAAGCGCGCGCCGTCTGCCACGCAGCGCGCGTGAAAGGCCTGCACGAGCGCCTGCGGGTCGGCGGTGGAGCCGTTCTCGGGCGCGAGGATGCCGAAGCGGAAGCGCC
>JBJTVI010000426.1:0-5795 GCA_046081145.1 Rubrivivax sp. | reverse complement strand
GCACGTGCGCGCCACGGGCGGCCTGGCGGGCTTTGCCGGCGCCGAGGCGATCCCCGAGGAGGCGTTCTGGGATGTGCGCTGCGACATCCTCATCCCGGCGGCCCTGGAAGGCCAGATCACGCCGGAGCGCGCGCGCCGGCTGCACGCCCGGCTCGTGCTCGAGGGCGCCAACGGCCCGACGCTGCCCTCGGCCGACGACATCCTGGCCGACCGGGGCGTCCTGGTGGTGCCCGACGTCATCTGCAACGCCGGTGGCGTGACGGTGAGCTACTTCGAGTGGGTGCAGGACTTCTCCTCGTTCTTCTGGACCGAAGACGAGATCAACCTGCGGCTGGACGAGATCATGGTGGGGGCACTCAAGAACATCTGGGAGACGGCCGACCGCCACCGCATCACGCTGCGCACCGCCACCTTCGCCGTGGCCTGCCAGCGCATCCTGGGGGCCCGCGCCGAGCGCGGGCTGTATCCCTGATCAGCGCGAGGGAGCGGGCGCGGCCGGCGTGCCCGGGGCCGCAGGAGCACCCGGGGCGGCCGGGGCTGGCGTGCCACCCGGGCCGGCCGGATTGGGCAACGTCAAGCCCGGCCCGAGCGGGATGTCGGGCGTCACCGTCACGCTCGTGACGAAGTGGCGCGTGTCGCCGAAGCAGCTCGTGGGCAGCCCCACCTTCTCCTCGTAGTGCAGGCTCACGCGCCGGCCGATGACCTGCGTGATCTGCCGCGCCACCTCGTCGTCGTGCACCGTGAAGTAGAACTTCTCCACCGCGCTGCCGGGCAGCGAGACCAGGGCGAGCTCGCCCTCCCACGTCTTGCACAGCCAGCCCTTCTTGGAGATCTTCTGCACCCAGCCTGCGCGCTCGCCGCTGGAGTAGCTCCAGCTCAGCGCGGCCCAGAAGTAGCCACTGACGAGGACGGCCAGCACGGCCAGGGCGGTGATCAGGCGGGACATGGGCAGGAGCCCGCGGGTGCGCGAGGGAAGGTGATCGAGTCGTAGATCCGGCTCAAGGGCGCGATCGTCTCACGAAGTACGGGGCTGCGCCGCGCGCAACGCCGGCGCGCGCGGCCCACCCTGCAGCCACCCGGGCGACGCCCGAGCCGCTAGGATGTGCGCTGCCTTCCTGCTGCACCTGCACCTGCACCGTGCAGGCCCGAGCCCATGCGCCAACCTTTCGACACCGCCCCCGCCGCGCCCTCCGCCGCGGAACTGTCCTTCGACGTCACCGAGGCCGACTTCCGCCGCAACGTGCTCGAGCGCTCGCTCGAGGTGCCGGTGCTGCTGGATTGCTGGGCCCCATGGTGCGGCCCGTGCCGCAACCTCAAGCCGGTGCTCGAAAAGCTCGTCCAGGCCTACGGCGGGCGCTTCGTGCTGGCCAAGCTCAACACCGACGAGGCGCCGCAGATCTCCGCGGCGCTGCAGATCCGCAGCATCCCGCTGGTGGTGCTCTTCGTCGGCGGGCGCCCGGTGGACCAGTTCATGGGCGCGCTGCCCGAGGGCCAGGTGCGCCAGTTCCTGGATCGCCACCTTGGAGCCGAGCCGGTGTCGCCGGTGGACGAACTGCGCGAGCAGGCCGCCCAGGCGCCGGATGCCGAGACCGCCATCGCGCTGCTGCAGGAGGCGCTCTCGGTGGAGCCGCAGCACCCCGAGCTGCTGATGGACCTGGCCGAGCGGCTGATCGCGCTGTCCGAGCTCGACGAGGCGCAGGCAGTCCTCGAGGCCGTGCCGCAAGAGGGCCGCGCGGAGCGCCACGGCGCGCTCCTCAAGCGCCTGGCCCTGGCGCGCAACCGCCCCCCCGGGGACCCGCAGGCCCTGGCCGCGCGCATCGCCTCCAACCCGCGCGACTTCGAGGCGCGCTTTGCACTGGCGGCGCTGCGCATGTACGGCAACGAGTTCGACGCCGCCTTCGAGCAGCTGCTCGAGGTGGTGCTGCGCGACAAGGCCGAGTGGCGCGAGAAGGCGCGCACGCAGCTCGTCGAATGGTTCGGCGCCTGCCCGGACGCCGACGCGGTGAGCCGCGGCCGACGCTTCCTGGGGATGTACCTGAACTGAAGCAGGCATAGGGCAAGGGGGCCCCGGGCCGGGGCAACGGCGGCGGGCTCCCGCTCAGGCCGCCGCCGGCCGGGCGCGCTCGCCGAAGATGGCCGTGCCCACTCGCACGATCGTCGCGCCCTCGGCCACGGCAGCCTCGAGATCGGCACTCATGCCCATCGAGAGCGTGTCAAGCGCCAGGCCCTGGCCGCGCAGCGCTGCACAAAGCGCCGCCAGCCGCCGGTGCGGCTCGCGCTGCGCCTGCAGGTCGGCCACCGGCTCGGGGATGGCCATCAGCCCGCGCAGGCGCAGCCGCGGCAGCGCCGCCACCGCGTGCGCCAGCTCCGCCAGCGCCTGCGGCTCGACCCCGCTCTTGCTCGCCTCGCCGCTGACGTTGACCTGCAGGCACACCTGCAGCGGCGCCAGCTGCGGCGGGCGCTGCTCGGACAGGCGCTGCGCGATCTTGAGCCGGTCCACCGTGTGCACCCAGTCGAAGGCCTCGGCCACCAGGCGCGTCTTGTTGCTCTGCAGCGGCCCGATCAGGTGCCAGACCAGACGCTCGCGCAGCGCCGCCAGCGCGGCGATCTTCTCCAGCGCCTCCTGCACGTAGTTCTCGCCGAAGTGCGCCTGGCCGCAGGCCGCCGCCTCGCGCACCGCCTCGGCCCCCTGGGTCTTGCTGACGGCCAGGAGCGTGACGCTTTGCACGTCGCGCCCGGCGCGCAGGCAGGCCTGGGCGATCCGGCCCTTCACTGTTTGCAGCCGCGTGTCGATGCTGGCCATAATGCCCGCAGCTTATCGCCTCGGCGGGCCGCCGCGCGCTGCGCCACCCATGGACATCACCCAACTGCTGGCCTTCACGGTCAAGAACAAGGCCTCCGACCTGCACCTGTCGGCCGGATTGCCGCCCATGATCCGGGTGCACGGCGACGTGCGGCGCATCAACGTGGAGGCCCTGGACAACTCGCGCGTGCACGACATGGTCTACGACATCATGACCGACGCGCAGCGCAAGGTCTTCGAGGACACCCTGGAGTGCGACTTCAGCTTCGAGATCCCGGGGATGTCGCGTTTTCGGGTCAACGCCTTCAACCAGTCGCGCGGCACGGGCGCGGTCTTTCGCACCATCCCGAGCAAGATCCTCACGCTCGAGCAGCTCAGCGCGCCGCGCATCTTCGCCGAGCTCGCGCTCAAGCCGCGCGGCCTGGTGCTCGTCACCGGCCCCACCGGCTCGGGCAAGAGCACGACGCTGGCGGCCATGCTCAACCACCTCAACGAGAACGCCTACGGCCACGTGCTGACGGTGGAGGATCCCATCGAGTTCGTGCACGAGAGCAAGAAGTGCCTGGTGAACCAGCGCGAGGTGGGCCCGCACACCTTGAGCTTCACCAACGCCTTGCGCGCAGCCCTGCGCGAGGATCCCGATGCCGTGCTCGTGGGCGAGCTGCGCGACCTGGAGACGATCCGGCTGGCCCTGACCGCCGCCGAGACCGGCCACCTCGTCTTCGGCACCCTGCACACCAGCTCGGCGGCCAAGACGGTGGACCGCATCATCGACGTCTTTCCCGGCGAGGAGAAGGAGACGGTGCGCTCGATGCTCTCGGAGTCGCTCGTGGCGGTGATCTCGCAGGCGCTCGTCAAGACCAAGGACGGCAACGGCCGCGTGGCCGCGCACGAGATCATGCTGGGCACCGCCGCCATCCGCAACCTCATCCGCGAGAACAAGGTGGCGCAGATGTACTCGGCCATCCAGACCGGACAGGGAGTGGGCATGCAGACGCTCGACCAGAACCTGGCCGAACTCGTGCGGCGCAACGTCATCTCCGCCGTCGAGGCCCGCTCCTACGCCAAGGCCCCGGACAGCTTCCCGGGCTGAGGACACACCCGCACTGCGGCCCGGCCCCCACCTCGAGGCGACCCGCCCCCACCATGGAACGCGACCAGGCCACCAAGTTCATCAACGACCTGCTGCGGCTCATGCTCAGCCGCAACGGCTCGGACCTCTTCCTCACCGCCGAGTTCCCGCCGGCCATCAAGGTGGACGGCAAGATCACGCGCGTGAGCCCGCAGCCGCTTACCGCGCAGCAGACGCTGCAGCTGGCGCGCACCATCATGAACGACCGCCAGGTGGCGGATTTCGAGCGCACGCGCGAGTGCAACTTCGCGATCTCCCCGCCCTCGCTCGGGCGCTTTCGCGTCAATGTCCACATCCAGCAAGGCGCAGTGGGCCTGGTGCTGCGCGCCGTGCCCTCCAAGGTGCCCACCCTGGACGAGCTGATGCTGCCGGCCTCGCTCAAGGACATCGCCATGACCAAGCGCGGCCTGGCGATCCTGGTGGGGGCCACCGGCTCGGGCAAGAGCACCTCGCTGGCCGCGATGGTGGACTGGCGCAACGAGAACGCCCACGACCACATCATCACGCTCGAGGACCCGGTTGAGTTCGTGCACCGGCACAAGAACTGCATCGTCACGCAACGCGAGATCGGGCTGGACACCGACAGCTGGGAGGCGGCCCTGAAGAACACGCTGCGCCAGGCGCCCGACGTGATCCTCATGGGCGAGATCCGCGACCGCGAGACGATGGAGCTGGCGCTGCAGTTCTCCGAGACGGGCCACCTGTGCCTGGCCACGCTGCACGCCAACGGGGCGCATCAGGCGCTGGACCGCATCGTCAACTTCTTTCCCGACGAGCGGCGCGACCAGCTCCTCATGGATCTCTCGCTGAACCTGCGCGCGGTGGTCTCGCAGCGCCTGGTGCCGCGCGTGGCCGGCCGCGGGCGCATCGCGGCCGTGGAGATCCTGGTCAACACCCCGCTGGCGGGCGAGCTCATCTTCAAGGGCCAGATCCCCGAGCTCAAGGACCTCATGAAGCGCTCGCGCGAGGCGGGCATGCAGACCTTCGACCAGTCGCTGTTCGACCTGCACGAGGCCGACCTCATCTCCTACGAGAACGCCCTGCGCTACGCCGATTCGGTGAACAACCTGCGCCTGGAGATCAAGCTCAAGGGCAAGGCCTCCAACCGGCCCGACCCGCTGGCAGGCACCGAGCACCTGACCATCGCCTGAGGATCGCCCGGGGATCGCCCGGGGATCGCCCGAGGATCACCTGGGCAGCTTCCGGGCACCTTGCGGGCACCTCCGGTCGGCGCGCAGGCGCCGGCTTCGTGGCACCATGCGGGGATGAGCACCCGCACCTACGAACCGATCCCGCCGAGCCCGGTTGCCTTCCTGGGCCTGGGGGTGATGGGTCACCCGATGGCTGGCCACCTCGCGCGCGCCGGCCACCGCGTGACCGTCTACAACCGCACCGCTTCCAAGGCGCAGGAGTGGGCCCAGGCCTACGGGGGCGCCACCGCGGCCACCCCGCGCGAGGCGGCCCGCGGCGCGGCCTTCGTCTTTGCCTGCGTGGGCAACGACGACGACCTGCGCAGCGTCGTGCTCGGCCCCGAGGGCGCCCTGGCCAGCATGGCCGAGGGTGCGATCTTCGTCGACCACACCACGGCCTCGGCCGAGGTCGCGCGCGAGCTGCACGCCGCCGCGCGCGGACGCGACCTGCACTTCGTCGACGCGCCGGTCTCGGGCGGGCAGGCGGGCGCTGTCAATGGCGTGCTGACCGTGATGTGCGGCGGTGACGCCGGGCCCTTCGACGCCATGAAGCCGGTGGCGCTGGCCTATGCTCGCGCCATCACGCGCGTGGGCGACAGCGGCGCCGGGCAACTGGCCAAGATGGTCAACCAGGTCGCGATCGCGGGGCTGGTGCAGGGCCTGGCCGAGG
>JBJTVI010000425.1:0-7907 GCA_046081145.1 Rubrivivax sp. | reverse complement strand
TTGGCCACGGGGGGGGTCACCCACACCGCGGTGGCGCCCAGGCAGCGGATGTAGTCCAGGTGTCGGGTGAGGCCCTTGAAGTCCCCGCCGTTGTAGCGGTTGCGCTGGCCCGGGCCGTACTCGCCTGCGCCCTGGTCGTTGTTGCGGGGGTCGCCGTCGGCGAAGCGGTCGGTGACGACGAAGTAGATGACCTGGTCGCGCCAGTCGGGGGAGGGAACGTGCAGCGGGCCCGGGCGCGCGCCGGCCGCCCAGGCCGCGCCAGCCAGGGTGGCTGCGCCGGCCACGCCCAGCAGCCGGGCCCAGGCAGGGACCGAGGCGCTGAACCGAGCACCGAACCGAGCACCGAACCGGGCACCGAACCGGGCGCCGAACCGGGCGCCAAACCGGGAGCGAAGTCGGGCACCAGGCGAAGCCCGATACGGGCCTCCAGCTCCTCCGGACCGTTGTAGGCACTTTGGCGCCAAGCTCTGTAATTTCACTACATGCCTTTCCGGCCTGCCGCACCCGCGCCGGCCTCGACCGGGTGCATTTTCCCTCGGCGGCAGCGGCTTTTGCGCGGTCCAGCCGATGCGCGCCCACCACACTCCGGGGTTTCCCTGAATCATCGCAAATTGCTAGTTTTGGTACAAAGCATCGTTCCTGCGCAATGGCACGGGCCGCCCCTGCGCGCCCCGCAGCCGAGAACCCTTCACACACCCAAGAGGCCGAGGAGACATACCGGTGAAACCTGAAATCCGTGTTTCGAGGAGAGGGCGCGGCGCCGCTGCCGGCACCCTGACCGCCGTGGCGGGCGCCGTGCTGGTACTGGCGCAGTCCGCACACGCCCAGCAGGCCCAGACCGTCACCGTGACGGGTATCCGGGGCGCCATCGAAAGCGCCATCAGCGTCAAGAAGAGCTCGGACAACATCGTCGAGGCGATCAACGCCGAAGACATCGGCAAGCTACCCGATGCGACGGTGGCCGAGACGGTGGCGCGCCTGCCTGGCGTGACGGCCCAGCGCAACAAGATCACGGGGCGCGCCTCCTCGATCAGCGTGCGCGGCATGTCGCCCGACTTCAACGGCGCCACCCTCAACGGCCGTGAGCAGGCCTCCACCGGCGACAGCCGCGGCGTGGAGTTCGACCAGTTCCCGGCCGAACTGCTCAGCGGCATCGTCATCTACAAGACGCCCGATGCCGGCCTGGTGGGCCAGGGCCTGTCCTCGACCATCGACCTGCGCACGGTGCGTCCGCTGGACTTCGGCAAGCGTGCGGTGGCGGTGAACTACCGCGAGGTCAAGACCGGCATCGACTCCGGCGCGGGCGAGGGCAAGGGCGACCGCGTGTCGCTCTCCTACGTGGACCAGTTCGCCGACCGCAAGGTGGGTATCGCGCTGGGCTTCACGAAGATGAAGGACAACGGCGCGGAGATCCAGCGCTTCAATGGCTGGGGCGGCTGGGTGACCGATGTCCCGTTCGGCACGGGTACGGTCAAGACCCCGGGCGGCTTCGGCTCGGACTCCGAGCAGACGATCGCCAACCGCGAAGGCACGATGGCGGTGCTGCAGATCAAGCCCAGCAAGGACACCGAAGTCGTTCTCGACTACTTCAAGTCCAAGGGCGATTTCGGCACCTACAAGCACGGCCTGGAAGGGCCGGTGGGTGGCCTGAGCGCGGGCGACTACGACAAGGGCGGCACGCTGCGAACGGCCACCGTCTCCGGCGGCGTGGCGACCTCGGGCACGATCGACAACTTCCGCGGCGTCATCCGCAACCACGCCGAGGCCTACCAGGACACGCTGGAATCGCTGGGCCTGAACTTCAAGACCAAGCTCGGCGGCTGGAAGGCCACCGCAGACCTGTCGGAGTCGAAGGTCTCGCGCAACTCCGAGCGCTTCGAGACGACGGCGGGCCTGCCCAGGAACGTCACCAACGCCAACGACACGATCAGCTGGACGGGCTTCAACGGCACCGACACCTCGGCCGTGAAGTACACGACGGGGCTGAACTACAGCGACGCCTCGCTGATGAAGCTCACCAACGTGCAGGGCTGGGGCGGTGGCCTGCAGGACGGCTACATCGCCAACCCGCGCGTGGACGACAAGATCAGCGCGTTGCGCCTGTCGGGCAAGCGTGACCTGTCGGCCGGCCCGCTGTCCACGCTCGAGCTCGGCCTGAACCGCACCGAGCGCACCAAGGAGCGCACCACGGCCGAAGGCGCGCTGCTGCTGGTGGGCAACACCACGGCCAACTCGGGCTACTCGGTGGCGATGCCCAACAGCTACGTGACCGTCGCCGGCTCCACGGGGATTCCCATCCTCGCGTGGAACCCGATCGGCTCGATGGGCACCGTCTACCAGCGTGCGGCCTGGCGCGATGCCGACATCCTGGCCAAGAACTGGAAGGTCAGCGAGGACGTGACGACCAGCTACGTGCGCAGCGACCTCGACGGCAAGCTCGGCAAGGTCGAGTACAAGGGCAACGTGGGTGTGCAGTTCGTGCAGACGAGCCAGTCCTCCCAGGGCTTCAACATCGACACCTCGCGCTGCAACGGGAGCGCCCACACCTGCGTGGAAGTCATCTCCAAGGGCAGCAAGTCCTACAGCGACCTGCTGCCGAGCCTGAACGTGAACTTCGACATCGGCAACGATTCGGTGGTTCGCGTGGGCGCAGCCAAGGTGATGGCGCGGCCCAACATGGCCGACATGCGCTCGGCCTTCAGCTTTGGCTACGACAACGGCGAGCGGATGTTCAAGGGCGGCGGCGGCAACCCCGAGCTCGAGCCCTTCCGCGCCAGCGCGCTGGACGTGTCCTACGAGAAGTACTGGGGCAACAAGGCCTACTTCGCGGTGGCCGGCTTCTACAAGGACCTGGACAGCTACATCATCCAGCAGGGCACGCGCTTCGACTACGCGCCCTACATCACGGCCAACACCACCCGGCCGCCCGGAGCCTCGACGGTGGGCACGCTGACCAAGCCGGTCAACGGCAGCGGCGGGCGCATCAGCGGCCTGGAGCTGACGGCCTCTTTCCCGCTGGGGATGGTAGCCAAGCCGCTGGAAGGGTTCGGCCTGCAGCTCACGCACTCCGACACCTCGAGCTCGATCAAGCCGCCGGCCTCGGGCTTCAGCACCAACGACGTCGGCGTGGCGAGCCTGCCGCTGCCGGGCCTGTCGCGTCAGGTGACGAGCCTGCAGTTCTACTACGAGCGCCATGGCTGGCAGTTCCGGGTGGCGCAGCGCCAGCGCTCGGATTTCCTGGGCGAGATCACCGACTTCCAGGACAACCGCCAGCTCACCTTCATCAAGGGCGAGGCGATCGTGGACGCGCAGGTGGGCTACGAGTTCCAGCGCGGCTTCCTCAAGGGCCTGTCGTTGCTGTTCCAGGCGAGCAACCTCACCAACGCCGAGTTCCAGCGCTACCGGGAGAAGCCGAGCAACGTGATCGAGAAGGTCAAGTACGGCAAGGTGTACCTCTTCGGCATCAACTACAAGCTCTGAGGCCCCCGCAGACCGCACCCGGGCGAACGGCCGGGTGCGATGCCGAAGAACCCCGCCACGGCGGGGTTCTTCCTTTGGGGAGACAGATGGGCGCACGGCCCCGCTTCACAATGTCGCCGCCCACTTCATTGTCCGCAAGGGACACGACATGACTGCATTCGAGCAACCCGCCCTGCAACGCCTGGTGATCGTCGGGGGAGGCACCGCCGGCTGGATGACGGCGGCCGCCCTTTCCAAGGTGCTGCAGGCGCGCTACGCGATCGAGCTCGTGGAGTCCGACGAGATCGGCACCGTCGGCGTGGGCGAGGCGACGATCCCGATGATTCGCCTGTACAACAACATCCTGGAGATCGACGAGGACGAGTTCGTCCGCCAGACCCAGGCCACCTTCAAGCTCGGCATCGAGTTCGTGAACTGGGGGGCGCTCGGGGAGCGCTACGTCCACGGCTTCGGCGTCTTCGGGCAGGAGCTGTGGACGACCGACTTCCACCAGTACTGGCTGAAGATGCGCCTGAAGGGGCAGGCGCGCGACATCGAGCACTACTCGATCAACCGCATGGCCTGCCACGCCAACAAGTTCATGCGGGCCGATGCGAGCATGAGCCAGTCGCCGCTGTCGCAGATCGTGCACGCCTTTCACTTCGACGCCGGGCTGTACGCGCGCTTCCTGCGCCGCTACGCCGAGGCGCGCGGCGTGCAGCGCACCGAGGGCAGGATCGCGCAGGTGATGCACACCCCGGGGCAGCCGCACGTCAGTGGCGTGGTGCTCGAAGACGGGCGCCGCGTCGAGGGCGACTTCTTCATCGACTGCTCGGGCTTTCGCGGGCTGCTCATCGAGCAGACGCTCCAGACGGGCTACGAGGACTGGTCGCACTGGCTGCCGGTGAACCGCGCCGTGGCCGTGCCCTGCGACCACGGCGGCGAGTTCACGCCCTACACCCGCGCCACCGCGCACGCCAGCGGCTGGCAGTGGCGCATCCCGCTGCAGCACCGCATCGGCAACGGGCACGTGTACTGCAGCGACTACATCAGCGACGACGAAGCCACCGCCGTGCTGCTGTCGAACCTCGACGGGCGCCCGCGCGCGGAGCCGCGGCCGCTGCGCTTCGTCACCGGCAAGCGGCGCAAGATGTGGAACGGCAACGTGGTGGCGATGGGGCTGGCCAGCGGCTTTCTCGAGCCGCTGGAGTCCACCAGCATCCACCTCATCCAGGTGGCCATCGACAAGCTCATCACCTTCTTCCCCTCGGCGGGGCTGAGCCAGCCCGACATCGACGAGTTCAACGCGCAGATGGACTTCGAGTACACGCGCATCCGCGACTTCATCATCCTGCACTACAAGCTCACGCAGCGCGACGACTCGCCCTTCTGGCGCCGCGTGCGCGAGGTGCCGGTGCCCGAGTCGCTGGTGCAGCGCATGGCCCTGTTTCGCAGCCACGGCCGCATCTTCCGCGAGGCGGCCGAGCTCTTCACGCCGGTGAGCTGGCTGCAGGTCTTCCTCGGCCAGGGGCTGATGCCGCAGGGCTACAACGCCATCGTCGACATCTACCCCGATGCCGAGGTCAAGGCCTTCCTCGACGGCATCGAGGAGGTGATCGCCAAGTGCGTGCAGGTGATGCCGCGGCACGAGGAATTCATCGCCCGCCACTGCGCGGCGCCGGCGGTGTGAGGCCCACCCTGCTGCGCTGCCCTGACGAGAAACCGACACCATGAACGACGACACATCTTCTGCGGCCCCCCTGCCCCGTCGCCGCGTGCTGCAGGGCGCGGCTGCAGCAGCCGCCCTGGCGGGTGCGGGTGCTGCCACGCACGCCCTGGCGCAGGTCAGCACGGCCGCCGCGCCAGCCACCGCGCCCGCACCGCCTGCCGCCCCGCCGCTGTCGGCCTTCTTCAACCCGCCGAGCCTGTCGGCCGCGGCGATGTCGCCCGACGGGCGCGCGGTGGCCATGCGCGTGGCCGGCTCGGGCGAGGGCGAGCACGCGGTGCTGGCGGTGCTGGACCTGCAGACGATGCAGCCGACGGTGGTGGCGTCTTTCAAGGACGCGGCCGTGCGCCACTTCGCGTGGGTCAACGAGCGTCGACTCGTGCTCGACGCCGAGTCGGATCACAGCGGCCACGGGCTCTTCGCCGTGGACCGCGACGGCACGAGCTTTCGGCAGCTCGTCGAGACGCAGTGGGCCTTCGCGCGGGCGGGGGGCTCTTCGGGCACGCCCGAGCTGCCCTGGAACACGCGCATGCTGCGAACCGTCGGCACGCCGGGCAGCGACGAGGTGTACGTGGTGCGGCCCGAAGAGATGAGCGCCGAGAAGATCGACTACTTCCGGCTGCAGCGTCTGAACACGCGCTCGGGCCGCGCCGTGGAGGTGCGCACGCCCGAGCACGCCTACGACTGGACCTTCGACGCGCAGGGCCGGCTCGCCCTGGTGAGCACGCGCCGGGGCGAGCGCGTGACGGTGCACCGGTCCGAGGGCGAGCAGTGGAAGGCGGTCTCCGAGTTCACGCTGTTGTCGAAAGACGCGCTCGCCCCGCGCCACATCGACGCCCAGGGCACCGTCTACGCGCAGGCCCTGAGCGGGGACAAGCTGGCCCTCTACACGATGGACCCGGCCACGGGGCGGCTCTCAACCGAGCCCGTGCTCGCCTCCAAGGGCTTCGACCTGCACCCGGTCGTCCTGCACGACGGCGCGCGCGTGCGGGGCTGGCGCTACACGGTGGATGCCGAGGTCACGCAGTGGCTCGACCCGCAGCTCGAAGCGCTGCAGGGCACGATCGAAGGGGTGCTGAAGTCCACCGTCAACCGGCTGGGGGTGCCGCAGCGCGGCGACTCGCCTTGGGTGCTCGTGGAGGCCTTCTCGGATCGCCAGCCCACGCTGACGCTCGCCTTCAACCGCGAGAGCCGCCGCTTCACGCGGCTCGGTGCGGCGCGCCCGGCGATCGACCTGCGCGCGATGGGCGCGGCCGACTTCGTGCGCATCCCGGCCCGCGACGGGCTGGAGATCCCGTGCTACCTGACGCTGCCACCTGGCCCGAAGAAGACGGGCTTGCCGATGGTGGTGCTGGTGCATGGCGGGCCCTGGGTGCGCGGCGCGAGCTGGCAGTGGGATGCGGAGGTGCAGTTCCTGGCCTCGAGCGGCTACGCCGTGCTGCAGCCCGAGTTCCGCGGCTCCACGGGTTTTGGCGACCGGCACTTTCGCGCGGGCTTCAAGCAGTGGGGCCTGGCGATGCAGGACGACCTGGCCGACTGCGCGAAGTGGGCGGTGGACAAGGGCGTGGCCGATGCCAAGCGCATCGCGATTGCCGGCGCGTCCTACGGGGGCTACGCCACCGTGATGGGGCTGGCACGCCATCCCGAGATCTTCCGCTGCGGCGTGAGCTGGGTGGGCGTGACGGACCCGGCATTGCTGCACTCCTCCACCTGGACCGACATCACGCGCGATGCCGCCCGCCACAGCCTGAACGTCATGCTGGGAGACCCCGCGGCCGATGCGGAGCTGCTCAAGCAGGCCTCGGCCCTGACACACGCCTCGCGCATCCGCGCGCCGCTGATCCTGGCCTACGGGCGGCAGGACCGGCGCGTGGACCTGGTGCACGGCGAGCGGCTGCGCGACGCGCTGCGGCCCCACAACCGCGAGGTCGAGTGGGTGGTCTACGACGACGAGGGCCATGGCTGGTGGCGCCCGAAGACGCGGCTGGACTTCTGGGCCCGGGTGGAGAAGTTCCTGGCGCGGCACCTGGCGGCAGGCTGAGGGAAGCCCCCATGGCCGGCCGCGCTGCCGTGCCGCCACACTGGGCCGGCCTCGAACCACGAAGGAGCGCCCGCATGTCACCCCACCTGTCTCGTCTGAACGCGCTGCTGGCCGCCACGCTCGCGGCGGCTGCCTTTGCCCTGCCCGCCCTCGCCCAACCCTGCCCCGGTGGCAACGTGCAGTACTGGCAGGCCTTTCCGCCGGGCGGTGAATCGGATCTCTCGGCGCGCCACCAGCAGCTGGTGCTCAAGAAACGGTGCCCGGCCATCGAGACGGTGGTGCAGTACCGTGCCGGCGCTGGCGGCGCGCTGATGTGGACGACGATGAACACGCTGCCCGGCGACGGGCTGAACGTCGTGGGCATCAACCTGCCGCACACGGTGCTGCAGCCGATGGAAGGCACGGTGCAGTACAAGACCGAGGACATCACGCCGGTTTTCTGGTTCCACTACACGCCCGACGCGCTGGTGGTGCCCGAGCAGAGTCCGCTCAAGACCTTCGCCGACTTCGTGCGCACGGCCAAGGCGAGCCCGGGCAAGTTGAGCCTGGGCGGCTCGGGGCTGAACTCGGCCAACCACGCGGCGCACGAGCGGCTGAACCGCGACTTCGCCCTCAAGACCACCTACGTGCCCTTCAAGGGCACGGGCGACATGGCCACCGCCGTGATGGGCGCGCACGTGG
>JBJTVI010000424.1:0-14396 GCA_046081145.1 Rubrivivax sp. | reverse complement strand
GTTGAAGCTGGGGCTGCAGTTGTAGGCCAGCATCTTGCCCGGGAACCTGGCGTGGATCGCGTCGGCGAAGGCCTTGGCGAAGGCCAGGTCGGGCTTGCCCGTCTCGCACCAGATGAGGTCGGCATAGGGCGCGTAGGCCAGGCCGCGGCTGATGGCCTGGTCCAGGCCGTTGCGGCTGCGAAAGAACCCCTCGACGGTGCGCTCGCCGCTGAGGAAGGGGCGGTCGTTCTCGTCGACGTCGCTGGTGACGAGATCGGCCGCCTCGGCATCGGTGCGCGCCAGCAGGATCGTGGGGGTGCCCATCACGTCGGCCGCCAGCCGCGCCGCCACGAGCTTGGCCACGGCCTCGCGCGTGGGAACGAGCACCTTGCCGCCCATGTGCCCGCACTTCTTGACCGAGGCCAGCTGATCCTCGAAGTGCACGCCCGAGGCCCCGGCCTCGATCATCGCCTTCATGAGCTCGAACGCGTTGAGCACGCCGCCGAAGCCGGCCTCCGCGTCGGCGACGATCGGGGCGAAGTAGTCGATCTCGTCGCGCCCCTCGCTCCACTGGACCTGGTCGGCACGCTGCAGCGTGGCGTTGATGCGGCGCACGACCTTGGGAACGGAATCTACTGCGTACAGGCTCAGGTCGGGGTACATCTCGCCACTGCTGTTGGCGTCGGCGGCCACCTGCCAGCCCGACAGGTAGATCGCCTTGAGCCCGGCCTTGACCTGCTGCATGGCCTGGTTGCCGGTGAGCGCGCCCAGCGAGTTCACGAAAGGCTCGGTGTGCAGCAGCGACCAGAGCTTGTCCGCGCCACGGCGGGCCAGCGTGTGCTCGATGGCCAGCGAACCGCGCAGGCGCACCACGTCCGCGGCCGTGTAGCCGCGGCGGATACCCTTCCAGCGAGGGTTCGTGGCCCAGTCGGCCTCAAGGGCAGCGGCCTGCTGATCGCGTCGGGATGAATTCATGGAGAGCTCCTTGGGGTGGACTGAAGGGGTGAACCAGGGGATGGGGTCATCCGATGGCGCACAGCTTAGCCTCGCGAAGGGCTACTCTCTTAACTTATGTCTTATAGAGGATGAATAATTATTCTTTTAAAAATCAATTACTTGCGTATTCTTTGCCGCCATGCGAAATAGCCTTTCTTGGGGTGAAGTCTTTTGGCGCAAGGTGAAGGCATCGCCTTTCACGAGGGATGACGGGTTTTCACGATGTGCAATTCAAGCCCTGCGCCCAGCGCGAATAGATGCGGTCCGCCAACGCGTGGTGCTCCGGCATCACGGCGCTCGCCTGCTGACACAGTGTGGCCAGATCCTGCACCGACTTCGGGTGACGGGCCCGGGCGTCGTCCCACAGCGGATCACCCTCCCGCGTCCAGGCCTGCACCTTGCCTGGATCGATCTCGATGTGAAACTGCATCGCGAGGTGCGGCCCGATCGCGAAGGCCTGGCAGGGGCAGGCCGGCGAGCGCGCCAGCGCCGTCGCGCCAGGCGGGAGCTCGAAGGCCTCGTAGTGCCACTGCATCACGGTGGCCCGTCCGGGCGGCCCGAGCCACAGGCCCGCCAGCGGGTCGTCGACGATCTCGATGTCCTGCCAGCCGATCTCCGGCGCAACAGAGGCCTGCACGCGCACCCCCAGCGCACGGGCCATCAGCTGCCCGCCCAGGCAGTGCCCGATCACGGGCCGCCCCCTTTGCATGGCATCGAGGATGAGGCCTTCGGTGGCACGCAGGAACGGCAGCGGATCGTTGGCGCTCATGGCGCCGCCGAGCACGGCAAGCCCGGCATGGCCGGCCATCGAATCGGGCCACGGGTCCTGTGCCGCCGCGTTGCGCACCTCGAACGGCAGGCCCTGCTCGCGCAGCCACGTACCGAGGTAGCCGGGGCTGTCGCTGTGCATGTTCTGCAGGACGAGGATGGGTTTCATGGGGCGCGCTCCCGGGGCTCGCGATGGCCCCGGCCGTGATCATCCCCCACAAGCCGGCCTCGGTGCACGCGGCGCTGGGCACAGGCGGGCGGCGCGGATAGACTGCGAAGCCCCGAGCGACGCCTGAAGGAGACCCGATGTACAAGGACATGGACGCCTACTGGATGCCTTTCACGGCCAACCGGCAGTTCAAGAAGGCCCCCCGGCTGCTCACGCGTGCCTCGGGCATGTACTACTGGGACGACCGCGGCCGACAGGTGCTCGATGCCGTGGCCGGCCTGTGGTGCGTGAATGCCGGTCACGCCCGGCCGCGCATCGTGCGCGCCATCCAGGAGCAGGCCGGCGAGATGGACTTCGCCCCGCCCTTCCAGATGGCCCACCCCAAGGCCTTCGAGCTGGCCCACCGCGTGGCCCAACTCGCGCCGGCCGGCATGGGCAAGGTGTTCTTCACCAACTCCGGCTCGGAGTCGGTGGAAACGGCGCTCAAGATGGCCATCGCCTACCACCGTGCCCGTGGCGAAGGCACGCGCACCCGCCTGATTGGCCGCGAGCGCGGCTACCACGGGGTGAACTTCGGCGGCATATCCGTGGGCGGCATCGTCGCCAACCGCAAGATGTTCGGCACCCTGCTGGCCGGCGTGGACCACATCCGCCACACCCATGACCCGGCGCGCAACGCCTTCAGCCGCGGCCAGCCCGCCCATGGCGCGGAGCTCGCCGACGACCTGGAACGGCTCGTCGCGCTGCACGACGCCTCCACCATCGCCGCCGTGATCGTCGAGCCGGTGGCCGGCTCCACGGGCGTGCTCATCCCCCCGCAGGGCTACCTGCAGCGCCTGCGCGAGATCTGCGACAAGCACGGCATCCTGCTGATCTTCGACGAGGTGATCACCGGTTTCGGGCGCACCGGCTCGCCCTTTGCCGCCCAGACCTTCGGCGTCACCCCCGACATGATGGCCGTGGCCAAGGGCCTGACCAACGGCTGCGTCCCCATGGGTGCCGTCATCTGCAGGGATGCCATCCACGACGTCTTCATGCAGGGCCCCGACCACCTGATCGAGTTCTTCCACGGCTACACCTACTCCTCGCACCCCCTGGCGTGCGCCGCTGGCCTCGCCACGCTGGACACCTACGCCGAGGAGGGGCTGCTCACGCGCGCGGCCACGCTGCAGCAGGCCTGGACCGATGCCGTGCACTCGCTGCGTGGCGAGCCGCACGTGGTGGACATCCGCAACGTCGGCCTGGTGGCGGGGATCGAGCTGGCCCCCCTGCCCGGCGAGCCCTCGCGCCGCGCCTTCGGCGTCTTCCTCGACTGCTGGGAGCAGGGGGTGATGCTGCGCACCACGGGCGATACCGTGGCCCTTTCGCCGCCCCTGATCATCGAGACGGCCCAGATCGAGCAGATCGTCGAGACCGTGCGCAGCGCCCTGCGGCGCGCCCCCTGAGCGCGCCCTCGTCCCGCCGCATGGCCGCGGTGCGCCCACCCTGGGCGGCCTACCTGTGCCTGGCGGCAGCCATGGCAGTGGTGGGCTTCTACGTCGGCTTGTCCAAGTTGCTCGTGGCGGCCCTGCCGGTCTTCCTGCTGGCCTGGATGCGCTTCGGGATTGCCGCCGTGGCGATGGTCGGCTGGCTGAGGCGCCCGCCCGACGAGGCGCCGCTGTCGGGCCGCGCCCGCGTGCTGCTCTTCTGGGAAAGCTTCCTCGGCAACTTCCTGTTTTCCATCTGCATGCTCTTCGGGGTGGCCGCGACTTCAGCCCTGGCGGCCGGGGTGGTGATGGCGGCCATACCAGCCGCCGTCGCGCTGCTCTCGTGGCTGGTGCTGCGCGAACGCATCACGGGACGGGTGTGGCTGGCCATCGCCTGCGCCGCCGCCGGCATCGCGCTGCTGGCGGCGTCGCGTCAACCCGAAGGGGCCGCCATCGATTCCGGCTTGCGCGCGCCCTGGTGGGGCTACGCACTCCTGCTCGGGGCGGTCTTCTGCGAGGCGAGCTATGTCGTCATCGGCAAGCGCCTGGCGGCTTCGATCTCGCCTCGGCGCATCAGCGCCCTCATCAACCTGTGGGGGCTCGTGCTCGTCACGCCACTGGGACTGTGGCAGGCGCTGTCCTTCGACTTCCGCGCCGTCGAGCCAGGCACCTGGGGTCTGCTCGTGTTCTATGCGATCGCAGCCAGTGTCGTCACGGTGTGGCTGTGGATGCGGGGCCTGCGCCACGTGCCGGCCGCACGGGCCGGCGTCTTCACCGTGATGTTGCCGCTGGCTGCTGCAGCCGTCGGCGTGCTGGTGCTGGGCGAGCGGTTCACGTCCGGCCACGCCATGGCCTTCGTGCTGGCACTGGCTGGCCTGCTCCTGGCGACCTGGCCGGAGCGAGCCGCCGAGGCCACGCAGGGTCCCCCGGCTCAGCGCCCTTCGAGCAGCTCGCCGTAGAGCGCCAGGTAGCGCCGGGCCGGGCCCCGCCAGGAGAAATCCCGGGTCATGGCGGTGCGCTGCAGGGTGCGCCACGCCGAGGCCTGCCGCACGAGTGCAGCCAGGCGCCCCACCGCCGCGGCAAGCGCGCCCGCACTCGCCTCATCGAAGACGAAGCCCGTGGCCGCACCGGCGCGCAGGCTGGCGTCGTCGGCATCCTGCACGGTATCGGCCAGCCCACCCACGCGACGCACCACCGGCAGCGTGCCGTAGCGCATCGCATACAGCTGTGCCAGCCCGCAGGGCTCGAAGCGCGAGGGCATCAGCAGGCCATCAGCCCCCGCAAAGAGGCGGTGGGCACGTGCCTCGTCGTATCCGATGAAGGCCGCCACGCGGCCAGGATGATGCCGGGCCGCCTCGCGGAAGGCGTCCTCCAGGGCCGGCTCGCCGCTGCCCTGCACCACCAGCTGCACGCCCTGCCCCAGCAGTTCGGGCAAGGACTCGAGGACGAGGTCCAGGCCCTTTTGCTGCGACAGCCGGCTCACCACGGCCAGCACCAGCGTGTCGGCGCCCTCCCGCAGCCCGGCCTCGCGCTGAAGCGCGGCCTTGCAGGTTGCCTTGCCTGCGAGCTGATCAGGGCCGTAGGCAGCCGCCAGGGCGGGGTCGCGGGCCGGGTCCCAGATCGACTCGTCGATGCCGTTGAGGATCCCCCGCACCTGCAGGCCGCGCATGCGGATCACGCCGTCCAGCCCGTGGCCGAATTCCGGTGTGGCGATCTCTTGCGCATAGGTGGGGCTGACGGTGGTCACGCGATCACCGAAGTTCAGCCCCGCCTTCATGAAGGAGAGCTGGCCGTGGTACTCCACTCCCTGCGGGGCGGCCAGGGCCGCGCCCAGGCCCAGCAGCGCGTGGTCGGCCAGCGGGAACAGGCCCTGGTAGGCCAGGTTGTGCACCGTGTAGACGCTGCGCACCCCGGGCACCGGATGCTGCCGCAGGTACGCGCAGGCCAGCGCCGCATGCCAGTCGTGCGCGTGCACGACCTGCGGCACCCATCGGCTGTCCAGGCCTGAACCGGCCAGTTGCGCCGCCATCCAGCCCAGCAGCCCCCAGCGCTGCAGGTTGTCGGGCCAATCCTGCCCCCGCTCGTCCGCGTAAGGGCTGCCCTCGCGGCGGTACAGCATCGGCGCGTCGGCCACGTAGACCGGGCACGGCGTACCCGCAAGCCTGCCACGCCACAGCCGAATGCCTGCCACGCCCAGGCAGGGCCCCAGTTCGGCCACGGTCTCCCGCTCGAGCAGGCCGGCCAGGATGGCCGGCAGCCCGGGCAGCAGCAGCCGAACGTCGGCGCCTTCAGCCTGCAGGGCGGCCGGGAGGGCGGCCACCACATCGGCCAGCCCGCCCGTCTTGACCAGCGGGAAGATCTCCGCCGCCGCGTGCAGGACCCGCATCAGTCGTGGACCACCGGGTCGTGCCCCGTGAGGGCCACCACCATCTCCCGCGTGACCAGGGTGATGCCGCTGTCGGTCCGGTGGAAGTGCCGGGCGTCGGCCTCGGGATCCTCGCCGATCACCATGTCGTCGGGGACCACCGTTCCACGGTCCACCACGACGCGGGTCAGGCGAGCGCGCCGCCCCACCGTGACACCAGGCAGCAGCACGCTCCAGTTCACGCTCGATTGCGAATGCACCCGCACCTGCGAGAAGAGCACGCTGCGAAACACCGACCCCGAGACGATGCAACCCCCGGAGACGAGGGATTCGATGGCCAGGCCGCGCCGGTCCTCCTGGTTGTGGACGAACTTGGCCGGGGGCAGTTGCGGCTGGTAGGTCCAGATGGGCCAGCGCGTGTCGTAGAGGTTGAGCAGCGGGTCGGTGGCGGTGAGATCGATGTTGGCATCCCAGTAGGCATCGATCGTGCCGACGTCGCGCCAGTAGGGCTCGGCGCCCATGCGTTTGCCCACGCAGGAGAGCTCGAAGGGGTGGGCCGCCGCCCGACCGTTGCGTACCGCGCGCGGGATGATGTCCTTGCCGAAGTCGTGACTCGACGCGGGGTCGGCCATGTCGCGCTCGAGCTCCTTGTAGAGGAACCGCGCATTGAAGATGTAGATGCCCATGCTCGCCAGCGCGCGGTCGGGCCGCCCGGGCATCGCCGGCGGGTCTTCGGGCTTCTCGACGAAGGCGGTGATGTTTCGCCGCTCGTCGATGGCCATCACGCCGAAGGCGCGCGCGGCCTGCCGGTCGACCTCGATGCAGCCCACGGTGCAATCGCGCCCCATGGCCACGTGGTCGGCAAGCATGATCGCGTAGTTCATCTTGTAGACGTGGTCTCCCGCCAGCACGACGACGAAGTCGGCCCCGTAGGCGGCCAGGATGTCCTGGTTCTGGTAGACCGCATCGGCCGTGCCGCGGTACCAGGATTCCTCGTCCACGCGCTGCTGCGCCGGCAGCAGGTCGACGAACTCGTTCATCTCCGGCCGCAGGAAGGCCCAGCCGCGCTGCAGGTGGCGCAGCAGGCTGTGGCTCTTGTACTGCGTGATGACGCCGATGCGCCGGATGCCCGAGTTCAGGCAGTTCGACAGCGCGAAGTCGACGATGCGGAACTTGCCGCCGAAGTAGACGGCCGGCTTGGCGCGGCTGTCGGTGAGGTTCTTGAGCCGGCTGCCCCGCCCGCCCGCCAGCACGAGCGCGATGGCGCGCTTGGGGAGGTCCAGGCTCTGGGCCAGGTCATGCGGCGTGATCATCGTGGGCTCCCCTGGGCGGGCGGCAGGCGCCACCGGTCAGCGAGGATGCACGATTTTCGCTGACCTTGCCCAACACCACGCCGATCGCCGCAGCGCACGATGTGCCGGCGCATGGCCACCCCCCTGAGCCCCCGAGCAACACCGAGCCTGCCTGCGACGCGCCGGCACGGCTGGGCGCCGAGATCGACGCCCGGCTGCGGGACGAACTGTGCGTCGCCCCGCACGAAGCGGGCCCGCAGGACCTCATGCTGGCCCTGGCGGGGCTGGCACGGGCGCAGCTCGCTCGACGCCAGGTGGCCTGCGAGGCGGCCGACCGCGCCGCGCGACGGCGCCGCGTGCACTTCCTGTGCATGGAGTTCCTGATCGGCCGCACCCTGGGCAATGCCCTGCACGCACTGGGCTGTCAGGGCGCAGCCGCACGCGCGCTGCAGCACCGTGCCGCGCGCTGGGAAGACGTGCAGGCCCGGGAGGCGGATGCCGCACTGGGCAACGGCGGGCTGGGGCGGCTGGCGGCTTGCTACCTGGAGTCCATGGCCACGCTCGGCCTGCCGGCTTGGGGCTACTGCATCCGCTACGAGTACGGCATGTTTGCCCAGGCGATCCAGGAGGGGCAGCAAGTGGAGCGGCCCGACCCTTGGCTCCAGGACGGTGCGCCCTGGGAGTTCGCCCGGCCGGCCATCTCCTGGCATGTGGGCTTCGGGGGGGAGGTGCAGGCCCCGCTGGGCCCTGAGGCCCGTGTCACCTGGCACCCGGCCGTCCAGGTGCAGGCCCGCGCCTGCGATCTCGTCGTGCCCGGGCATGCCACCGAGCGGGTGAGCGCGCTGCGCCTGTGGCGCTCCGCCGCGCCTGCACAGATCGACATGCAGGCCTTCAACCGTGGTGACTATGCGCGCGCCGCCGAGTTCAAGAACGCCTTCGAGAACATCTCCTGGGTGCTCTACCCCGACGACCGCAGCCCGGCCGGCCGCGAGTTGCGCCTGCGGCAGGAGTACTTCTACATCTGCGCCACGCTGCAAGACATCGTGTGGCGCCACCTGCAGGAGCACCCCACCGTGGCCGACCTGGCCCAGTACCACGCTATCCACCTCAACGACACGCACCCGGCCCTGGCCGTGCCCGAATTGATGCGGCTGCTCGTGGACGAGCACGGCCTGCCCTGGGAGGCTGCCTGGGAGCAGGTGCGTGGCTGCCTGAGCTACACCAACCACACCTTGCTGCCCGAGGCATTGGAGACCTGGCCGGTGGAACTGCTCGGCCGCGTGCTGCCGCGGCACCTGCAGATCATCCGTTGCCTCGACGCCGCCTGGCGCGCGCAGGCCTCGATCCGGCGCCCGGGCGATGCAGCCTGGCTCGAGCGCATAGCCCTCATCGACTCGAAGGGCGAAGGCCACGTTCGCATGGCGCACCTGGCGGTGGCAGGAAGCCACCATGTCAACGGCGTCTCAGCCCTGCACGGGCGGCTCCTGCGCGAGACGGTGCTGGCCGATTTCGTGGCGTTCGACCCGGGGCGCTTCGGGCACGTCACCAACGGGGTGTCGCAGCGGCGCTGGCTCGCCCAGTGCAACCTGCCCCTGGCGAGCCTCGTCGACGAGGCGATCGGGCCGAGCTGGCGCCGCGACCTGGACGCCCTGCTCGCCCTGCAGCCGCTGGCCGATGACGCGGCCTTTCGTCAGCGCTTCCTCGCGGCCCGCCGCCTGGCCAAGCAGCGCCTGGCCGGGCACATCGCGGAGACCACTGGGCTCGCCGTGGATCCGGACAGCCTCTTCGACGTGCAGGCCAAGCGCATCCACAAATACAAGCGCCAGCTCCTGAACCTCCTGCAGGTGATCGCGCGCTGGCAGGCGATCCGAGACGCGCCCGACGCACCCTGGGTGCCGCGCACGGTGGTCATGGCTGGCAAGGCCGCATCGGGCTACGAGGCTGCACGCCTGATCGTGCGGCTCGCGCACGACGTGGGGCGCGTGATCAACGGTGACCCGGCCATGCGCGGCCGGCTGTGCCTGGCCTTCCTGCCCGACTACGGCGTTTCGCTGGCCGAACTCATCGTGCCGGCAGCGGACCTCTCCGAGCAGATCTTGCTGGCTGGCACCGAGGCCTCCGGGACGGGCAACATGAAGCTCGGGCTGAACGGTGCGCTCACGATCGGCACCGAGGACGGATCCACCATCGAGATGATCGAGCGCGTGGGCCGCGAGCAGATGTTTCTCTTCGGGCTGCGCGCGGGCGAGGTGGCGGAACTGCGCGCGCGAGGCCACCGCCCGGGCGAGCAGGCAGCCGGCAACGAGAGGCTCGCAAGCGCGCTGCACCTGCTGGCCGACGGCGCATTCAGCCCGGGGGAGGCCAGCCGCTACCGGGAGCTGGTGGAGGCGCTCCTGCAGCGCGACCCCTACTGCGTACTGGCGGACTTCGGGGCCTACCTGCAGGCGCAGGCACAGGCCGACACGCTCTTCGGGAACCCCCAGGCCTGGGCGCAGCGCGCCGTGCGCACGATGGCGGGCATGGGCCACTTCAGCGCCGATCGAGCGGTGGCGGAGTATGCGCAGCACATCTGGAGGGTGCACCCGGCACCTTGAGGGCCACGAGGCGCAGTTCGCCTCGACCCGCCACGCCGCGCCCGCCTGGCCGGAGCCACGGCCGAAGCCATGGCGCCGCCCGAGGCACACTTGCACCATGTCCGCCGAAGCCAACGGGGCTGCGCCCCTGCACGAACCGGGCGCGGCTTGGGCCGCCGCCACCCGCCCACCGGGCCGCACCGGGGTCCTCGAGCGTGGCCGCGCCTGGCCCCTGGGGGCTCAGGCGGTGGCCGGCGGCGTGAACTTCGCGGTGCACGCGCCCCATGCCACGGCCGTGGAGGTATGCCTGTTCGAAGCGTCCGGACAGTTGGAGCAGGCGCGTCTGGCCCTGCCCGGGCACAGCGGCGCGGTGTGGCACGGGTTGCTGCCGGGCGCACGCGCCGGGCTCGTCTACGGGCTTCGTGTGCACGGGCCCTGGGCGCCCGAGCACGGCAACCGCTTTTCCCCCCACAAGCTGCTGCTGGACCCCTGGGCACAGGAGATCGTCGGGCGCTTCGAGCATCGCGACGAACACCACGCGAGCCACCCGGCCGACAACGCGCCCTGGGCCCTGAAGGCACGCGTGGTGCAGGACACCCCGGAGTGGCACGGCGACCAGCCCCCGCAGCACGCCTGGAGCGAGCTGGCGGTGCTCGAGCTGCACGTCAAGGGCTTCACGATGCGCCACCCGGGCGTGCCGGAACCGCTGCGCGGCACCTATGCGGGGCTGGCCAGCCCGGCCTCCATCGCCCACCTCAGGCGCCTGGGTATCACAGCCGTGAGCCTGCTGCCGGTGCATCAGCACGTGGACGAGGCCCACCTGCAGCGCCTGGGCCTGCGCAACTACTGGGGCTACAACACGGTCGGGTTCTTCTGCCCGGAGCCCACCTACGCCGCCGCACGCGACGGTGCGGGCGTGCGTGCGGAGTTCCGCGAGATGGTGCGCACGCTGCATGCCGCGGGCATCGAGGTGTGGCTGGACGTCGTCTACAACCACACCGCCGAAGGCGACGAGCGCGGCCCCACGATCGCCTGGCGCGGCCTGGACAACCGGGCCTGGTACCGGTTGCCGCCGGGCCACCCGGCCGGCTACGAGAACTTCTCGGGCTGCGGCAACACGCTGGACATCCGTCGGCCGGGCGTGATGCGGCTGGTGCTCGACAGCTTGCGCCACTGGGTGCAGGCGTACCACGTGGACGGCTTTCGCTTCGATCTCGCGCCGGTGCTGGCGCGGGGCGACACTGGCTTCGAGCATGACGCGCCCTTCTTCCAGGCTCTGGCCCAGGACCCCGTGCTGGCCGGCACGCGGCTGGTGGCCGAGCCCTGGGACGTGGGGCCGGGCGGCTACCGCCTGGGCCACTTCCCGCCGGGCTGGGCGGAGTGGAACGACCGCTTCCGCGACACGATGCGCGCTTTCTGGCTGGGCCACCCCACGCACCGCGGCGAGCTCGCTCGGCGTCTGGCGGGCTCGGCCGACCACTTTCGCGCGCGCGGGCGGCTGCCCTCGGCCAGCGTCAACTACGTGACGGCGCATGACGGCTTCACGCTGCTCGATGCCGTCTCGTACACGAGCCGGCGCAACCACGCCAACGGGGAGGACAACCGCGACGGCCACCCCCACAACTACTCCACAGGCGCCGGAGCCGAGGGCCCGATCGACGACCCCGAGGTGCGCGCGCGCCGGCAGGCCCTGCAGCGCGCCTTGCTCGCCTGCACGATGCTGGCTCAGGGCACGCCCATGCTCACGGCCGGCTGCGAGCTCGGCCACACCCAGGGCGGCAACAACAACGCCTACTGCCAGGACAACGAACTTTCCTGGCTCGATTGGGAAGGTGCCGACACGGAGCTCACCGCGTACGTGGCCCACCTGGGCGCGCTGCGGCGCGAGTTGCTGCCCCTGCACGACGTGTGGCACGACCCGCCCGAGGAAGCGGCCGCACCCGACGGGCAGGCGCGCCAGGCTCCGCGCCTGGTGTGGCGCCAGGCCGATGGCTCGCCCCTGCAGGCGCACGAATGGCACGACCCCGACCGGCGCGACCTGGCGATGCTGGTGGGCGAGCCCGGGCGCGTGCGCACACCCTTGCTGCTGCTGTTCAACGCCCACGAGTCGGAGCGCCGATTCGAGCTGCCGCCGGGCCTGTGGCGCCCCCGCCTGGACAGCTCGGCGCCCACGGGCGAGCCGCCCCCCATCTCGCCAGCTGCCGAACAGGCAGCCCCCGATCCGGGGTGGTGCGTGGGCAGCTGCCTGCTGGGCCCGCACGCGGTGGTGCTGCTGCAGCGCGTGCAGGCCTGAGGCGAAGCCCCACAAGACGAAGGGCGCCCGAGGGCGCCCTTCACTGGCTGTTGTGGGTGCCGGGAAGACCCCGGCCCCGATCAGCGCACGACCGCGATCGGGTCGAGCTTGCCACCCTTGTAGGTGTACATCGTGAGCGCACCGTTCTTCACGTCACCCTTGTTGTCGAAGGAGATCGTGCCGGTCACGCCCTTGTAGCCTTCGGTCTTCGCCAGCACCGGGAGGTACTTGGCCGGCTCGGCAGAGCCAGCCTTGACCATGGCGGCCACCATCACGTTGATCGCGTCGTACACGTAGGGCGCGTAGATCTGCACGTCGGTGTTGAACCTCTTCTTGAAGGCCGCCTTGAAATCGTCCAAGCCCTTCTTGCCGGCACCATCCACACCGCCCGCCTCCGCGCACACCACTTGGCCATCGGCCATGGCGCCCGCCGCCAGCTTGGGCAGTTCGCCGGTGCAGATGCCGTCGCCGCCCATGAACTTGGCCTCGATGCCGAGCTGCTTCATCTGGCGCATCATCGGGCCGGCCACGGCATCCATGCCACCGAAGAAGACGATGTCGGGCTTCTTGCCCTTGAGGGTGGTCAGGATGGCGGTGAAGTCAGTGGCCTTGTCGTTGGTGAACTCGCGCCCGACGATCTTGCCGTTGGCACCCTTCACGGCCTTCTCGAACTCGTCGGCCACGCCCTGGCCATAGGCGGTGCGGTCATCGATGATGGCGATGGCCTTGCCCTTGAGCTGGTTGACGGCGTACTTGCCCAGCGTGCCGCCCAGGTGCACGTCATCGGCCACGACGCGGAAGGTGGTCTTGTAGCCCTGGCGCGTGTACTTCGGATTGGTCGCCGACGGGCTGATCTGGGGGATGCCGGCGTCGCTGTAGACCTTGGAGGCCGGAATCGAGGTGCCCGAATTCAGATGGCCGATCACGCCGTTGACCTTGGCGTCCACCAGCTTCTGGGCAGCAGCGGTACCCTGCTTCGGATCGGCGGCGTCGTCTTCGGCCAGCAGCTCGAACTTGGCCTTCTTGCCGCCGATCGTCACGCCCTTGGCGTTGAGCTCGTCGATGGCCATGCGGGCACCGTTCTCGTTGTCCTTGCCGAGGTGGGCAATGCCGCCGCTCGTCGGCCCGACGTGGCCGATCTTCACGACGAGATCCTGCGCCCACACGGGGCCCACCAGCACCGCAGCCGCCACGGCCGCCACCATCGTCACGCGAATGCGCATGTTCGAACTCCTGCGAGGAAAGTTAAGGACAAATCGAAACGATACCCGAAAAGCGGCCGAGACGGCCCCAGGGGTATTCCGGGCGGGAAGGGCTGGCCGGGCGGGATGAGCCGGAGGGCCGGTTGACGCGCCGGACCCGACTCCCAGGCGATCCTTCCTGGCGCGCCGTCAGCCCCGCGGAGCCTCAAGCCCCGGAGCGACGACGTGCAAGCTGCTGCGCCACGGCGCGGCTGACGACGTCGCGCAGCGTCAGGGCCACCTCCTCGCGCGCCTCGCGGATGAGGAGGTCGGCCGCGCGCGCCAGCGTGGGCGCCAGAGCCTCGCGCAGCCGGTACTCGAACATGAGGTCGATGCGCTGCGCCAGCTCGGCCATCACCTCGTCCTCGATGGCGCGTGCATCCAGCGCCGGCTCGACCCGCGCCGCAGGCGCAGCGGGTGCGCGGCTCGTGCCTGCGGTGCTTTCGATCTCCTCGGTGAGGACGGGCAGCGCGGCGGGCACGGTAGCCGGGGGATCGCGTGGCTCGCTCACGCTTCCTCCCGGGAAAAGTTGTGGTGCGTGGGCGCCAGGCCGCGATGCTGGTAGTGGCGCCAGCGGCGTCGGCCGGACTCCACCTCGTCGGGCTCGTGCCCGACGATCTCGATGACGCGGGCCACGCCCGCCGCCGCCTCGTCACCGGCAGGTGCCTGTGGACCCAGGTTGACGAACACGCTCGCCCGCTCCAGCCCCTCGGGCCACGTCTGGCCACTGGCCATGAGCCACACCGGGGTGCGGTGCAGTGCCGCCGCCGGCGAATCGCCCGAGCGCCAGCGCAGGTGGGGAACGAAATCCTGCGCGTCGAAGGTCCACAGGGCCTGGTCGAGGGCGTCGAGCTCGGTCGGCTCGCCGCACACCCGCACGCGGGCGCCCTGGCGCACCGCCTTGCGCAGCAACCGGCAGGCATGGCCGAGCTTGTCGTTCACGCCTGAATGGAAATCCACCTGCACGATGCCCTGCGCCCCACTTTGACCCGCTGTGACTCTTCGAGACCCTCGATCACCCTTGCCCCCCCGGGGCGCCCTGCCTTGGCCCTTGCCGGGCCTGCGCGCCTCAGCAGCCCGTGCCCGTGGCACGCCCCCGCACGAAGCGCGAGAGCAACGCCACGGGCCGGCCGGTGCCGCCCTTGGCCGCGCCCGATCGCCACGCGGTGCCCGCGATGTCCAGGTGGGCCCAGGGGTACTTGTGCGCGAACCGCTTGAGGAACATCGCTGCCGTGATCGAGCCGCCCGGCCGGC
>JBJTVI010000423.1:0-4331 GCA_046081145.1 Rubrivivax sp. | reverse complement strand
GGCCCGGCGCCTCGTGAGCATCGTGGTGGACAACGGCTCCTACGGCACCATCCGCATGCACCAGGAGCGCGAGTACCCGGGCCGGGTGAGCGGCAGCGAACTGCGCAATCCCGATTTCGCCGCGCTGGCGCGCGCCTACGGCTGGCAGGGCGAGACGGTGGCCCGCACGGCCGATTTCGAGCCCGCCTTCTCACGGGCGCTGGCCAGCGGCGAGCCCACGCTGCTGCACCTGCTGCTGCCCACCGACGTCATCACTTCGCGCACCACCCTGGGCGCGATACGCTCGGCTGCGCAGGCCCGCCAGGGCGGGGCGCCAGCCTCGGGCTGAAGGCGCCTTGCCGTGGACGCCGCAGCGGTGGCCAGGCGCCTGCGCGACGGGGTGCGCCGCGCGAGCGGGGGTGCGGGTGCGCTGCGTGCGCATTCGGCCGATCCCGAGATCGAGGCCATCGCGCAGCGCTGCCGGCGCCTCGTGACGCGACGCTCGCTGCTGGCCGCCGGCGTGGCGCTGGTGCCGGTGCCGGGGCTTGACTGGCTCACCGACATCGGCGTGCTCGTGAAGCTGCTGCCCGAAATCAACGAGGCCTTCGGGCTGAGCCCCACCCAGATCGAGCGCTTGGCCCCGCAGCGGCGCATCGTGGTCTACAAGACGATCACCGCCAGCGGCGGCATGCTCATCGGCCGCGTCGTCACGCGTCAGGCGGTGCTCACGCTGCTCAAGCTCGTCGGCATACGGCTGACGACGCAGCAGGCGGCCAAGTTCGTGCCGCTGGCCGGCCAGGCGGTGTCGGCCGCGCTCACCTTCTCGGCCCTGAAGTTCGTCTGCGAGCAGCACATCCGCCAGTGCATCGCGGTGCGCGAACAGCTCGCTCTGCCGCCGCCGGGTTGAGGCCCTCGCGCGCGCCCCAGGGGGGGGCTCACCCGGTTCTACAATGCGTGCACGTCGGGGTGTAGCGCAGCCTGGTAGCGCAACTGCTTTGGGAGCAGTGGGTCGGATGTTCGAATCATCTCACCCCGACCATCCCGCGCCCGGCTCCGGGGCGCTCCGGCTGCCCGTAGCTCAACTGGATAGAGCAGCTGCCTTCTAAGCAGCAGGTCGGGGGTTCGAGTCCCTCCGGGCAGGCCAGCGCCAAGGTTGTTCCCTTTCCGCGATGGAGCCTGAGCTGCCATGAACCTGCTGCGCACTTCCCGCCACCTGGCCGCGGCCTGGGCCCTGGGGGCCTGCTCCCTGGGGGCCTGGTCACAGGGCAGCCCCGCTTCCAGCGCACCCGCATCCCCAGCCTCAGCGCAGCCGCCGGCCAGCCTGCAGCAGGTGCGGGCGGTGGAGGGCATCACGGAGTACCGCCTGCCCAACGGGCTGCAGCTGCTGCTGGTGCCCGACGACTCCAAGCCCACCACCACCGTGAACCTCACGGTGCGCGTGGGCAGCCGGCACGAGAACTACGGCGAAACGGGCATGGCCCACCTGCTCGAGCACCTGGTGTTCAAGGGCTCCGTGCGCCACCCCAACGCGTGGGCCGAGTTCACGCGCCGCGGCATGCGATCCAACGGCACGACCTGGTTCGACCGCACCAACTACTTCGCCAGCTTCGCCGCCAGCGACGAGAACCTCGCCTGGCTGATCGACTGGCTGGGCGATGCGCTGGTCAACAGCTTCATTGCCAAGAAGGATCTCGACACCGAGATGACGGTGGTGCGCAACGAGATGGAGATGGGGGAGAACAACCCCGGCAGCGTGCTTTTCCAGAAGACGCTGGCCACCATGTACCAGTGGCACAACCATGGCAAGTCCACCATCGGCGCACGCACCGACGTCGAGGGCGTGGACATCGGCCGCCTGCAGGCCTTCTACCGCACCTGGTACCGCCCGGACAACGCCACGCTGATCGTCTCGGGCCGCTTCGAGCCGGCGCGCGCGCTCGCGCTGGTGCAGGAGCACTTCGGGCGCCTGCCCCGGCCGGCTGGCGAGCTGCCTCGTCTCTACACGCTCGACCCGGCCCAGGACGGCGAGCGCGAGGTGACGATCCGCCGCGTGGGCGGCACGGCGCAGATGATCGCCGGCTACCACACGGTGCCCGGCGCCCACCCGGACCAGGCCGCCGCCGAGATGCTGGCTCTCGTCATGGGCGAGGCGCCGGCCGGCCGCCTGCACAAGCGGCTCACGGAGAGGGGCATGGCCGCCTCCACCTGGGGCTGGACGCCAGCCCTGCACGACCCCGGGATGATCCTCTTCGGCGCCGAGCTCGCCCCGGGCCAGGACGTATCCGCCGCGCGCGCGGGGCTGCTGGCCACGCTGGAATCGGTGGTGGCCGAGCCCCTCACGCAGGAAGAGCTCGACCGCGCCCGCGTGCGCTGGCTCAAGGGCTGGGAGCAGCTCTTCAACGACCCCGAACAGGTGGGCACGGGGCTCTCGGAGTGGGTGGCCCTGGGCGACTGGCGGCTCGTGTTCCTGCTGCGCGACCGCGTGCGCGAACTTCGCCTGCCCGAGCTTCAGCGCTTTGCGGCCGAGAGGATGCTGCCGGCCAACCGAACGCTCGGTGTCTACCTGCCCACCGAGCGCCCGCAGCGCGCGCCCACCCCGGCGGCAGTGGACGTGGCCCAACAGATGCAGGCCTTCCGGCCTCAGGCGGCTCTGGCCCAGGCCGAGGCCTTCGAGGCCACGCCGGCCAACATCGAGCGCCGCACGCAGCGTGGCCGCACCAGCGGGATTCAGTATGCGCTGCTGCCCAAGACCACGCGCGGGGCGAGCGTGTCGGCCACGTTGCGGCTGCGCGTGGGCAGCCTGGAGGCACTGCGCGGCCAGATGACGGTGGTCTCGATCATGACTGCCCTGCTGGACAAGGGCGGCAACGGACTGAGCCGGCAGCAGGTGCAGGACCGCCTGGACGCCTTGCGCACCGAGGTGTCCTTCAGCTTCGGCTCGGCCGGGCTCAGCGTGGGCATCGTCTCGCGCCGGGCCCATCTGCCCGAGGCGCTGGAGCTGGTGGCGGGTCTGCTGCGCCGGCCTGCCTTCGAGGCGGCGGTGCTCGAGGAGGTGCGCCGCGAGGCACTCACCGGCCTGGAACAGGCACGCCAGGAGCCTGACGCGCAGGTGGCCAACGCCCTGGCACGCCACGGCAACCCCCACGCCGCGGGAGACCCTCGCCACACCCCGAGCTTCGACGAGCGTGCGCAGGCCTTGCGCGCCGTGACGCGCGAGGCCGTGCAGCGCCTGCATGGCCAGGTCATGGGAGCCGGGCGCGGGGAGTTCGCCGCCGTGGGCGACTTCGACGCCGCGGCGGTGCGGGCGGCGCTGGCCAAGGGCTTCGGGGACTGGGCCGCACCGGTGGCCTTCAGCCGCATCAGCGACCCGCTGTGGGCCGGCCCGGCGGCGCGGCTGGTCTCGCGCACCCCGGACAAGCAGAACGCCGTGCTCGAGGTGCGGCTGCCGCTTGCGCTGGACGACACCCATGCGGATGTCCCCGCCCTGATGGTGGCCAACCAGATCCTGGGCGAAGGCGGCAATTCGCGCCTGTGGGTGCGGCTGCGCGAGAAAGGCGGCCTCTCCTATGACGTCGGAAGCTGGATCGAGTGGAACCCGCGCGAGGCCCACTCCCTGTGGCGCGCCAGCGCCATCTTCGCGCCGGCCAACCTGGCTGCGGCCGAGACGGCCTTCCGCGAGGAAGTCTCACGCGCCCTGCGCGAGGGCTTCACCGCCCAGGAGGTGCGCGATGCACAGGCCGGGCTGGTACAGGGCGCCCAGCTGCGCCGGGCCCAGGATGGCGCGCTGGCTGGCCTGCTGGCCGGTCAGCTCGACCTCGGACGCACACTGGCCTGGACAGCCGAGCGGGAGGCGGCGATCACCCGGGTGA
The DNA here is from genome assembly GCA_046081145.1 of Rubrivivax sp. Lineage (GTDB taxonomy): Bacteria > Pseudomonadota > Gammaproteobacteria > Burkholderiales > Burkholderiaceae_C > Rubrivivax. The sequence continues at coordinate 483 of JBJTVI010000423.1, read as the reverse complement.
CCGCCGAGCAGGCCGTGGCGGCACTGCGCCGCTGGGTCAGGCCCGATGCCTTCGTGATCGGCGTGGGCGGGGATTTGAAGTAGCGACTGCCACGCGGATGCCGATCGACGGATGCCGATCGAAGTGGCTCACGCATACACTCGGGCCATCGAAACCACGCTCCGGGTGGTGCGCCACGCCGGGGTCATGGCACCGTAGACGATGCTGCGTGCGTTGAGGGATTGGCTGGCCGGGCGCCGCGAGGCGCCGGCATCGAAGTGGCAGGCGCTGCAGGCCTGGTGTGCCGAGCGTGAGCTGGCCTTCGAGGCACGCGAGGGCGGCGAGTCCTTCACGGTGGCGGGGCGAGTGGGCCCCACCGGCTGGCGTCTCGACTGGGGCCGGCCGGAGCGCCTGTATGTGCGGGGGCGTGGCGAGTTGCTGCTGCGATGCGACCTGCGGCTGGCACCCGAGTTGCACCTGCTGGTGCTCGACCGACCGCTGCAG
>JBJTVI010000422.1:0-2123 GCA_046081145.1 Rubrivivax sp. | reverse complement strand
CAGCCTGAACGCCTGGGCCGCGCTCACGCTGCACCTGGACGACGGGGCGGTGCCCATCGACAACAACCTGATCGAGCGGCAGATCAAGCCCTGGAAGCTGGGCGCCAAGAACTGGCTGTTCGCCGGCAGCGCGCTGGCCGGCCAGCGTGCGGCGGTGGTGATGAGCCTGGTGCAGTCGGCCAAGCTCAACGGCCTGGATCCGTGGGCTTACCTGCGCGATGTGCTGGCGCGCATCCACACGCATCCCAGCCACCGGCTGGACGATCTCCTGCCGCATCGCTGGCGGCCGACCTGACGATGGGACGGCTCACGCAGTGGGCGGTGATCGAGGCCGACATCGCCGTGCGCCGCATGAGCCACGACCAGAAGGTACGCCTGGCCGATGAGATCTACGCCCAGCAGCCCAACATGCTCAACTCGATCCTGGCGCTGCCGCGCATGGGGGTGGACATGACGCAGTTGGAAGTGGCGCTGCACATCCTGCTCGTGACCTTCCAGGCGATGAATCTCAGTGGCCACCAGTGGTCGCTGCTCACCGAGGACATCCAGGACGGCTGCCTGCAGCGCCTGACGGCCCGCGTACGCTTCAACGATGGGCTGCCGCAGGAGCTGGCGGACAAGCTCGTCGAACAGTTCCACAACGAACATGTCGAGCGCTACCTGCTGGCCTTCGTCTACGGCTACCTGGGTGAGCACGACCTGATGGCTGTGCGCACAGAGGCTGAGAAGTACCTGATGCTCGGCGCGCTCAACCTCGTGGAGTGCGTTGCCTTCGTCGGGGCGATCAGGCCATCGCGGTAACGAACGGGCCCGTCCTCTCGTCAAGATGGGACGGCCGGACGCTCACCTTAGATCGTCACTATGCGCAGGTGCAGGGGATCGGCGGCACCGGCGCCGAGGGGACAAGGCGAGAGAAGCCGGTGCCACCTACGCATAGTCACAGCGATTGCAGGAACCGCAGGAGCGCGTCCGGTGCTCGGAATCTCCTCAGCTTGGTATCGAGCGGTTCGAGCCGCGCCAGGGCCTTCTCCTTCAGCCCGGGCCGCCCGGACGCCAACCTGGGCGGTGGTGCACGCCACGTCCCGCAAGCCACTGTGGCCCCACGCTTGCCGCCCTGTGGACCCCCGCAGCGGACACGAGCCCGGGCTGGCCGGGGCTCCCTGCAGGCACTGACCAGGCTTCCGTCAGGCCGCGCTGCGGGCGGTGCTACACGTGCTTGTGCCGCTCGTAGAACGCCAGGATGTCGGGCAGGCAGCGGTGCAGGGCGGCCACCACGGCGGGATCGAAGTGCTTGCCGGCGTCACCGTCGATGGTGGCCAGGGCGCGGTCCATGGGCCATGCCTCCTTGTACGGACGCCGGGAGGTCAGGGCGTCCAGCACGTCGGCCACGGCAACGATGCGCGCCGCCAGGGGGATGGCCTCTCCGGCCAGGCCCTGGGGGTAGCCGCTGCCGTCCCACTTCTCGTGGTGCCCCTCGGCGATCTCGATGGCCACGCGGAAGACGCTGCGTCCCCGCGCCTGCATCTGCGCCTCGCAGCGGCGCAGCACCTCGGCACCGATCAAGGGGTGGCGCGACATCTCTGCCCATTCGGCCTCGGTCAGGCGCCCGGGCTTGAGCAGGATGCCGTCGGGGATGCCCACCTTGCCGATGTCGTGCATGGGCGCGAAGCGCCGCAGGTCATCCACGTAGCGGGCATCGATCCGGCCGGCATGGGCCGGATCGCGGGCCAGCTCGGCGCCCAGCATGGCCGAGTAGGCGCTCATGCGCACCAGGTGGTCGCCCGTCTCCGGGTCGCGGCTCTCGGCCAGCGTGGCCAGGCCCTCCACGGCAGCCACCACCAGCGCCTCGGTGGAGAGGGTGCGGTCCAGCTGTCCGCGCACCGGGCCTGCCACGGCATGCAGCAGCGCGCGGGCGGGCTCGGTCATGACACCGGCCGCGCGCGCGGCAAAGACCAGGGCCGAGGCCTCCTGTGCTTCTTCCAGCAGCGGCACCACCAGCAAGGAGTGCAGCCCCTCCCGCTCACCCACCCCCGCCAGCGCCGTGGCCAGTTGTCCGACCTGCGGGCCTGCCCTCAGCGGCCGGCCGTCCGCCAGGCCCGGGCAGGGCCTGCCGGAGGTGCGAT
>JBJTVI010000421.1:0-3181 GCA_046081145.1 Rubrivivax sp. | reverse complement strand
CCCATGCACTGGAAGCGCTGGCGCCTGTGGCGCAGCTCGTGGAGCTCGAACTCGTCCTGGCGGTTCGGGCAGACTTTGCCGCCCGCACGCTGTCGGAGTTCGTCGAGCTCGCGCGGTCACGTCCGCGTGGGCTGACCTACGCCTCTGTGGGCGCGGGTTCGCTGTCGCATCTGGCCGGTGAAGCCTTGCGCCTGGCCACCGGGGTGCCGCTGCTGCACATGCCCTACAAGGGGGCCGCGCCGGCCCTGAGCGACCTGCTCGGCGGGCAGGTTGATGCCTACTTCGGCACCCCGCCAACCTTCCTGCCCCACGTGCGCACCGGCCGGCTTCGAGTGCTGGCCAACACCGCGGCCGAGCCCTCGCCTTGGTTCGAGCGGGTGCCGCGCGTGGCCGACCTCGTGCCCGGCTTCGAGGTGGTGGGCTGGCAAGGCCTCTTCGTGCCGGCGGCCACGCCGGCTGGCGTTGTCGAGACGCTCGAGCGTCAGGTGCAGGCGGCCCTGGCGGAGGAGGCGCTGCGGCGCCAGCTGGCCGAGCAGGGCATGCGCGTGACCGCACGCCCCGGGCGCGAGCTGGCCACGTTGATGCGCCGCGAGCAGGCCGGCTGGGCGCGCCTGATCGAGCGCGCGGGAATCAGCGTCCTGTGACGCCCGGGCCGGGCTGGGGCAGCTGCTCGGCCAGGTCCGCCGCGGCCGGAGCCGAGAAGGCGGGCAGACCCGTCAGGGCCACCAGCTCGCGCCAGCGTGCCACCTCGGCGGCGATGCGGGCCGCCAGCTCGGCGGGCGTCGAGGTGGCGATCCGAAAGCCTTGCCGCGTCAGCCGCCGCCGCACCTCGGGCAGGCCCATCACTTCCACCACCCGGTCATGCAGCCGCGCGACCTCGGCTGCCGAGGTGCCTGCCGGCGCAAACACGCCGTGCCAGCCCTCGACCTCGAAGCCGGCATAGACCTCCGCCATCCGCGGCAGGTCGGGCAACACGCCGCTGCGGCGGGAGGCCGTGGTGGCCAGCGCCCGCAAGGCACCCGAGCGGACATGCGGCAAGAAGGTGGGCGGGGTGCCGAAGTAGAGGTCGACGTCGCCCTCGATGAGGGCCTGCACCGCGGGCTGCGCGCCTTCGTAGGCGACGTGCACCAGCTCGATTCCGGCCGCACGCTCGAAGAGCGCCGCGGTGAGATGTGAGACCGACCCCCGGCCGACGGAGGCCACCTTGAGCTTGCCCGGCCGGCTGCGCGCTGACTTCACGAGGGCCTTCACCCCCGCCCAGCGCGAGCGCGTCGCCACCGCCAGGATCATCTCGGATTCGGCCAGCAGCGTCACCGGCACGAAGACCTTGGTCGGATCGATGGCCGGATCAGCCAGCGCCGCCGACAGCACCCCCGAGTTCGTCATGATCGACAGCGTTCGCCCGTCCACCTGGGCCTGCGTCATGTGCGGCCGCAAGGTCACAGGCGTCGCGCGGCGCCGTCGGGGAAGATGCTCCACCAGCACCGGCGCGCCGAGGCCGGCGCCCAGGTGCTCCCCGAGTGCGCGTGCCAGCATGTCGGTCGTGCCACCGGGCGAGAAGGGCACGATGATCGGGGCGTAGGTCTGGTCCAGCGTGTGTTCGGCCAGATACGCCTGGATGCGCGCCTCGAGCTCGCCGCGCAGGTTCTCGAACACCAGGTTCACCCGGCTCTTGCCGGCCCACTCCGACTTCGGCTCGAACAGATGGAAGGCGAGCAGCGAGCCGTCCTGCACCGCCTCCTGCACGTCGCGCAGCGAGATGGCCGAGGCCGGGCGCTTGAGCGCCACGCCACCGGCGGCCCCGCGGGAGGCGGTGAGCAGCCCGGCCTTGACGAGTGCCGCCACGATCTGGCGCACGCGGGTCGGGTGCTCGTCCACCTGCTCGGCGATGCGCTCGGTGGTGACCACCTCCGGCGCGTTGGCGGCGACGTAGGACAGGATGTACGTCGCGGTGAGCAGACGGGTCGATTTCGACATGGGCCGAGTCTAGACGGCGCCCACGCAGCCTACGGCGCTGCGCGTTCGAAGTGCAGCCGCACCGCGTGGCGCACCCGCTCCAGGTAGGCCTGGATCATCGGCGGCGTGGAGCGGCTGCCCACCGGGCCGAAGTGCAGGTGCTCCAGCAGCGTCATGCCGCAGAACTCCACCGTACCCACGCCCCACATCACGCGGATCGCTTCGAGCTTGCGGCTGTCGAGGAACTCGCGCTCGGTCGATCCCGAGCTCGTGAAGACGAGGCTGCGCTTGCCCTGCAGCGCACCGCGCGGCCCATGGGGCCCGTAGCCGTAGGCGAAGCCGCCGCGCAGCACGCGGTCGAGCCAGCCCTTGAGGATCGCCGGCGGGGCGATCCACCACACCGGCGAAACGAAGGTCACGACATCGGCCGCCAGGAGGTGGTCCATTTCGGCACGCACATCCGCTGCCGGCTCTCCCTGGGGCCGCGTGCGGCCCTCGTCCCCGTCGGCCACGGGGTTGAACCGCAGGGCGTACAGGTCGCGCAACATGACCTCGTGCCCACGCGCGGACACGGCATCGATGTAGGTGTCGGCAACTTGGCGCGTGAAGCTCGCGGCCCGCGGATGGGCCAGCACGACGAGGTGCTTCATCGGTGATCTCGCGGCGAGAGTGCAGGCCCCGCTTTCATGGGAGCGGGCCCTGTGCGGGCGACAGGGGTGCGCCCGAGCGACCTGCCGGAAACAGGGGGTGTTCGGCCAGCGGGTGCACGTCGCCCATCCTGGCGTAGTCGATCTCGACGTCGAGCAGATAGAGCATGCGCACTCCGCGTCCGGGGTTCCCCGGCCTTGACACCCTGGCCGGGTGAGGGTTGAATTGTGATGGTCACCATAACAAAAACAGTTTTAACCCGCAACCCAGGCCCGGCACACCGGGCCACGCAGGAGACACCATGGACAAACGCCTATGGCTGCGCCTGGCGGCCACCCTCGCCGCCACCGTGTTCACCGCCCATGCCGGCGCGCAGGATGCGTGGAAGATCGGCACCGTCGTCGCCCCGCCCTCGATGCTGGGCGTGATCGTCGATGAAGGCGCGGCCGCGATCGGCCGGGCCTCCGGGGGCAAGATCACGGCAGAGCGCTTCCAGAACCCCAACGAGCAGGAACTCACCCAGAACGTGATGCGCGGCCGGCTCGAGATGGGCTACATCTCGGCCACCGGCATGGCG
>JBJTVI010000420.1:0-3668 GCA_046081145.1 Rubrivivax sp. | reverse complement strand
CTGGGCGACGAGATGCTGCCGCACCTGCCCTTTCCCGAGTTCAGCTTCGGCGTCGTCGTCAACGGTGCCGAGGATCTGCGCCGGGTGACGCGCATGTTCCTCAAATACGGCGTCGATTCGGTCAAGCTGAACCTCTCGGGCGACAACTTCGTGCCCGGCGCCGACGCCAAGACCACGTGGATGACCGACGCCGAGGTGGCCGCCTGCGCCGAGGAGGTGCGCATGCGCGGCAAGCGCATCATCGTCCATGCGCGCTCGTGCGCGAGCGTCAAGCAGGCGTTGCGCCATGGCATCCGGCTCATCTACCACGCGAGCTTCACCGACACCGAGGCGCTCGACATGCTCGAGGCCGCCCGCGACGAGGTCTTCGTCGCGCCGGGGATCGGTATCCTCTACGCGCTGCTGCACGAGGCCGAGCCCTGGGGCGTGAGCCATGCCAGGGCGGTCGAGATGGGCCACGAGGAGGAGTGGGCGGCGGCCTGCGAGTCGCTCAGGGCCATGCATCGGCGCGGTGTGCGGGTGCTGCCCGGCGGCGATTACGGCTTTGACTTCAATCCGCACCTGAAGAACGCGCGCGACCTCGAACTGTTCGTCAAGTACCTCGGCTTCACGCCGATGGAGGCGATCCGCTCCTGCACCCTGTACGGCGGGCAGGTGATGATGCGCCCGCGCGAGATCGGCCTCGTCCAGGAGGGCTACCTGGCTGACCTGCTGCTGCTGGACGGCGATCCGCTGGCCAATCTCTCGATCCTGCGTGACCCGCGGCGCATCCTGGCCGTGATGAAGGACGGTGTCTTTGCCAAGGAGCCACCGGTGGGCCAGGCGCGCAGCTGGGAGCGCGCCGCGTGAAGTGGAGCGCGCGCACCTGGACGTGGCTGCTCGTGGGTGGCCCGATCGCGCTCTTCTCGTTGTGGGCGATCGCAGACAACACGCGGCTGTACTTCGTCACGCTGCTCAACGGCCTGACGCTGGCGTCGCTCTACTTCATCGTGGCCTCGGGCTTCACGCTGGTGTTCGGGCTGATGCGCAACGTCAACCTCGCGCACGGGTCGCTGTACCTGCTCGGCGGCTACGTGGGCTTCATCGTTGCCGAGAAGACGGGCTGGTGGATCCTGGCCATCTCGGCGGGCTTTCTCGTGGCGGCGGTGGCGGGGCTGCTGATGCAGGTGCTGATCCTGCGCCACATGCAGGGCCAGGACATGCGCCAGACGATGGTGACGATCGGCCTGTCCATCGTGATCGCCGACCTGCTGCTGTGGGTCTTCACGGCGCAGGTGCACCAGATGGAGGCCCCCGAGTGGCTGCAGGGCCCGATCCGCGGGCTGCCGCTCATCAAGGCCTACTCGGCCTACCGGCTGAGCCTGCTGGCCTTCGGCGTGGCCATCGGCGTGTTCCTGTGGTGGCTGCTCACGCGCACGACGGTGGGCGCGATGATCCGCGCCGGCGTGGACGACCGTCAGATGCTCGCGGCCTCGGGCGTGAACGTGAACCTGGTCTTTGCCATCACCTTCATGCTCGGCGCGGGCCTGGCGGGCTTTGGCGGGGTGATCGGTGCGGTCGAACTCTCCATGGTGCCGGGCGAGGACACGCGGCTGCTGCTGGCTTCGCTCATCGTGGTGATCGTGGGTGGCATGGGCAGCGTCGTGGGTGCGGCCATCGGGGCGGTGATCCTCGGGCTGGCCGAGACCTACGGCCTGGCCTACGCGCCCACCTACAGCGTCGTCTTCACCTTCCTCATCCTGATCGGCGTGCTGGCCTTCCGGCCGCGCGGGATCCTGGGTAAGCCAGCATGAGCGCGCCGGGCCGCTCCCAAGCGCGAATCCCGGAGTGCCCAGCACGGAGGGTCGTCCGATGACTGCAGCACGCTGGCGTCGCGCGATGAATTCGGCCGCCGGGCAGGGCGCGTGGCCGCGGGTGCGGTCGCTTCCCGCGGCGGCGGGAGCAGGCGGCGCGCTTGCCCCCGTCGCACCGCCAGACCCCTACGCCGACAGCGACGCGCCGCGCTGGCTCAAGTTCCTGTGGCGCACGCTCTCTGCGCGGCACGTGCTGGTGCTGCTGGGCGTGATCGTGTTCCCCTTCGTGGCCACGCCCTTCCTCACCTTCCAGGTGGGTGCGCAGGCGCTCGTGCTCGGGCTCATCGCGCTGTCGCTGACCTTCCTGGGCGGCTACGGCGGCATGGTGTCGCTGGCGCAGATGTCGGTGGCGGGCATGGCGGGCTATGCGGTGGCCATTCTTGGCGTGAGCAGCACCGAGGTCAGCCTGGGCTGGCCATGGTGGGTGGCGGTTCCCTTCGCGGTGCTGATCGCCACCGCCTGCGCCACCGTGATCGGGTGGCTCTCGGTGCGCACCGAGGGCATCTACACGATCATGATCACGCTGGCCTTCGGCGTGGCCTTCTACTACCTGGTGCTGCAGAACTACACCGTCTTCAACGGCTTCCAGGGCTTTCAGAAGGTGTATCCGCCGCAGGTGTTCGGGGTGAACTGGCGCGACCCGCTGCCCTTCTACTTCCTGAGCCTGTTCTGGGCCCTGGCGGGCTACCTGGCCGTGAAGTGGCTCGTGCGCACGCCCTTCGGCATCGCGCTGCAAGGCGTGCGCGACAACCCGCGGCGCATGGCGGCGCTGGGCTTTCACGTGGTGGCGCACCGCGTGGCGGCCTACGCGTTCGCGGGCCTGCTCGCGGCGGTGGCCGGGGTGTTGCTCGTCTGGTACAACGGACTGATCTCCCCGGGTTCGGTGAACACCGGCTGGCAGATCAACATCCTCGTGGTGGCCGTGCTCGGCGGCATGCGCCATCCGATCGGGGCCTTCCTCGGCGCGGCCGTGTTCGTGCTGCTGCAGACCTTCGCGATCGACGTCATCGACCGCGAGCGCTTCAACCTGGTGATCGGCGTGGTCTTCCTCGCCATCGTGCTGTTTTCCCCCGACGGGCTGCTCGGGCTGTGGGCCAAGTTGCGCGCGCGCTTCGGCCCGGACCAGGCGGTCCAGGCTCCCGTGAACACCACCCCGCGCCATTGAGCGCACTTAGCAAGGAGACGACAGTGAACGTGACGAAACGGATCTGGATTCGCTCGATGATCGGCGCAGCCGCCCTGGCCGCCGCCGCGGGCTCGGCCTGGGCGCAGCAAGGCGCCCCGATCAAGATCGGCGTTCTGGCCACGCTCGAGGGGCCCTTTGCGGCGGGCGGTGCCGACGGCATGCGCGGGGCCGAACTCGCCATCCGTCAGCGCAACGGCATGGTGGCCGGGCGTCGCATCGAGATGGTGCGCGCTTCCTCCAACGCCAACCCGGACGTGGCGGTGAACGCGGTGCGCAAGCTCGTCGAGCAGGACAAGGTGGACCTCGTCGTGGGGCCGCTGTCCGGTGGCGAGGGGATCGCGGTCAAGGACTACGCCAAGACCCAGCCCAACATGACCTTCATCAACGGCGGTTCGGGCGCGCAGGCAACCACGCTGGTCAACCCGAGCACGAACTTCTTCCGCTTCAACACGGAAGGCGCGCAGTGGATGGTGGGCCTGGGCAAGGCGGCCTGGGACAAGGGCTACAAGCGGGTGATGATCATCGCCGAGGACTACGCCTTCCCGTACAGCCAGGTGCAGGGCTTCATGAGCGAGTTCTGCCGCCTGGGTGGCAAGGTGCCGGTGAAGGCCTGGGTGCCGCTGGGCGGG
>JBJTVI010000419.1:0-16883 GCA_046081145.1 Rubrivivax sp. | reverse complement strand
GTGATCCTTGAGCCCCTTGCCGGGCCGGAACTTCGGTACCTTGGCGGACTTGATCTTGATCGAGGCTCCGGTGCGGGGGTTGCGGCCGGTGCGCGCGGCGCGCTTGCTGACGGTGAAGGTGCCGAAACCGGCGATGGCGACGCTGCCGTTCTTCTTCAGGGTGGCCTTCACGCCCCCCACCACGGCCTCCAGCGCGCGCGCGGCGGCTGCCTTGGAGATGTCAGCCTGCTTGGCGATATGGTCGATCAGCTCGCTCTTGTTCACGTGTGCTCCCCGCTTGCGATGTATGAACCTTCGGAGACTCGATCCGAAAGGGAGCGATTCTATGCTCAAGCGGCCGCAATGCACTCGGCGATTGCCCGCCCCACATCCTGCGTGCCGGCACCCCCGCCGAGGTCCGCGGTACGGGGAGCCTGCGTGTCCGAGAGCAGCGCCTCGATGGCGGCGAGGATGGCGTTGTGGGCGTCACGCCGACCGAAGAAGTCGAGCATCAGCGCCGCCGACCAGATCTGGCCGATCGGGTTGGCCACGCCGCGCCCGGCGATGTCGGGCGCCGATCCGTGCACCGGCTCGAAGAGGCTCGGCCACTGGCGCGTGGGGTTGAGGTTGGCCGAGGGGGCGATCCCGATGGTGCCGGTGCAGGCCGGGCCAAGATCGGAGAGGATGTCGCCGAAGAGGTTGCTCGCCACCACCACGTCGAAGTGCTGCGGGCGCTGCACGAAGTGGGCGGTGAGGATGTCGATGTGAAAGCGGTCCACCGCCACCTCGGGGTAGGCGCGCGCCATCGCCTCCACGCGTTCGTCCCAGTAGGGCATGGTGATGGCGATGCCGTTGCTCTTGGTGGCCGAGGTGAGCTTGCGCCGGGGCCGGCCCATGGCCTGCTCGAAGGCGAACTTGAGCACGCGGTCCACCCCCTGGCGCGACATGATCGTCTGCTGCATCGCGATCTCGCGCTCGGTGCCTTCGTACATGCGCCCGCCCACGGCGGAGTACTCGCCCTCGGTGTTCTCGCGCACGATGAGCATGTCGATGGCCCCCGGGGCCAGCGGCTGCCCGTGGCGATCCACCAGCGGGGAGCGGATGCCGGGCATGAGGCGCGCGGGGCGCAGGTTCACGTACTGGTCGAAGTCGCGGCGAAACTTCAGCAGCGAGCCCCACAGCGAGACGTGGTCCGGCACCGTGGCGGGCCAGCCGACGGCCCCGAAGAAGATCGCGTCGTGGCCGCCGATGCGGTCCTTCCAGTCGTCGGGCATCATCTGCCCGTGCCTGGCGTGGTAGGCGCAGTTGGCGAAGTCGAACTCGTCGATCTGCAGCGCGATGCCGAAGCGGCGCGCCGCAGCGTCCAGCGCACGCAGGCCCTCGGGCATCACCTCCTGGCCGATGCCGTCTCCGGCGATCACGGCGATGCGAAAGGGTGCGGTGCTCATGGTCGGGTCTCCTGGGTCGGGGGCGGCAACGGGGCCGAAGTCTGCCGCACGACGAGCCACACCCCGAGGGCCGTGAGGGCCATGCCGGCCAGCACGAGCCCGGTGAGGGCCTCGCCGAAGAGCAGCCAGGCCATCACGGCGGTGCAAGGCGGCACGAGGTAGAGCAGGCTCGTGACCTGCGTGGCGGCGCCGCGCTGGATCAGCAGCACCAGCAGAGAGCTGCCGCCCAGCGTGAGCACCAGGACCGACCAGGCCATGGCACCCATCATCTGCGGCGTCCAGTGCACCGGCTCGGTCTCGAGCGCCGCCAGTGGCAGTGCCACCGCGAGGGCGGCCAGGAGCTGGACGGCGTTGGCGCTGCGCACGTCGGCCGGCTTCACGTGACGCTTCTGGTAGAGGGTGCCGATGGTGATGCCCAGCAGCGCGCCGATGGCCAGCACGATGGTGGGCGGGCTCGCCTCGCCCAGGCCGAGCTTGCGCCATACCACGAGGACAAGGCCCGCAAGCCCGAGCACCAGCCCGAGCCACTGCCACGACGTGGCGCGCTGCGAGGAGGCGCGGCTCGACAGCCACAGCGCGGTGAGGATCGGCTGCAGCCCGACGATGAGCGCGGCCGTGCCGGCCGACATGCCCGCCTTGACAGCCGCCCAGACGCCGCCGAGGTAGCAGGTGTGCATCAACACGCCCACCACCGCCAGGTGCGCCCACTGCAGCGGGTCGCGCGGCCAGGTCACGCCGGCCCAGCCGATTCACAGCAGGAACGCCAGCACCGAAAATGCGAAGCGCCAGGCCAGGAAGGTCATCGGAGGCGCGTGCGGCATGCCCAGCCGGGCCACGACGAAGCCGGTGCTCCAGATCAGCACGAAGACCACCGGCATCGCCGCGAACAGCGCGGCGCGGCGCTGCGCCGGATCCGACACGGGTTGGCTCAGCGTGCGCGCGCCCGGATCTCGGGCAGCGCGCGGCGCAGGTAGTAGACCATCGACCAGATGGTGAGCACGGCCGCGGCATAGATGAGCACGGTGCCCCAGAGCCGCGTGTCGATCAGGCCGAAAAGGCTGCCGTCGAAGAGCAGAAAGGGGATGGCCACCATCTGCACGACCGTCTTGAACTTGCCCACCATGTGAACGGCCACGCTGCGCGAGGCGCCGATCTGCGCCATCCACTCGCGCAGGGCCGAGATCGAGATCTCGCGGCCGACGATGACCAGGGCCACGAAGGCGTTCACGCGATCGATCTGCAGCAGGATGAGCAGCGTCGCACAGACCAGCAGCTTGTCGGCCACCGGGTCGAGGAAGGCACCGAAGGCCGAGGTCTGGTTCAGCCGCCTCGCAAGCCAGCCATCCAGCCAGTCGGTCAGCGCGATGACCACGAAGAGCACGGTGGCCACGAGATTCTGCGTGGCCGGTGACCCAGGCAGGTAGAAGATCGCGACGACCAGCGGGATGGCCACGATGCGGGCCCAGGTCAGCAGGGTCGGAAGCGTGAAGAACATGTCCTGGATTGTGCCCGCAGGCGCAGCGCCCGCCGCCACCCTCCGCACCGAAGGGGCGTGGCCGATCTCAATCCAGGCTGCGGGGCTTGAAGCGGCGAGCGTCGTCGAAGAGGAAGGCCTCGGTGAAGCGCCAGGGCCGGGGCAGGTGTTCCACGGGCCCGAAGGGTGCCGCCCGCTGGATGGCGGCAATGGCCAGCTGCACCGTGTCGCGCGCCTGGCTGGGCTGGCGCAGGACGCGTACATCGCGCACCCGGCCGTCCGGGTGCAGTTCCACCTCCAGCACGGGGATGGCCAGCAGCGGTTCAGGCACCCGGCCGAGGTAGGTGCCACCCGGGTGCGCCGCCACCAGGCGGCGGGCCGCCTGCAGCCGGTACTCCTCCCAGTTGCGCGCACGTCCGGGGGGAGGCAATGCGGGCAAGGCGGGCGTGGCGGGTGAGGCCGGCCTGGCGGGCAAACCGCCCGTGGTGGGTGCGCCCGGGCTTCCGGGGCCAGAAGCGCCGGGCGATCCAGTCGAGCCGGATGGCCCGGATGGGGTGGGTGGGGTCTGGGGGGCGGGGCTGGCAGGCACGACCGGCACCACCGGTGAGGCGGGCGTTGCGCTGGCGGTGGTCGCCGCGGGCGACGCGGTACGCGAGGCGCAGCCGGCCACCCACAGGCTGGCCGCCACGCTTGCCATCAGGGCGACCACCCGCGGGGCCGCCCGCAGCTCAATGCAGCGCACGGTAGATCTCCTCGGCCAGTTCACGCGACACCCCCTCCACGCTGGCCAGGTCCTCGACGCTGGCCGAAGCCACCCCGCGCACGCCACCGAAGCGCTGCAGCAGCCGCGCACGCCGCTTGGGCCCCACACCGGGGATGTCCTCCAGGCGGCTCCCGCCGGTTCGCACCCGGGCGCGTCGCGCGCGCATGCCCGTGATGGCGAACCGGTGCGCCTCGTCGCGGATCTGCGCCACGAGCATGAGGGCGGCAGAGTCGCGGCCCAGCGCGACCTTGCCGCGCCCATCGGCAAAGACGAGCTCCTCGAGCCCGACCTTTCGGCCCTCGCCCTTCTCCACGCCCACGATCACGGACAGGTCCAGCCCCAGTTCACCGAAGACCTCGCGCGCCACCGAGACCTGCCCCTTGCCCCCGTCGACGAGCACGAGGTCGGGCAGGCGCGCCGAACCCGGTGCGCCCTCGGGAACCGGCTCGGCCAGGCGCGCGTAGCGGCGCTGCAGCACCTGGCGCATCGCCGCGTAATCGTCGCCTGGGGTCACCCCCTCGACATTTAAGCGCCGGTACTGCGCCGGCTGCATGGCGTGGGCCTCGTAGACCACACAGGAGGCCTGCGTCGCCTCGCCGGCGGTGTGGCTGACATCGAAGCACTCGATGCGCAACCGCTCGAGGTCGCCTGCGTCCAGGTCGAGCGCCTCGGCCAGCGCACGCGTGCGCTCGCGCTGCGAGCCCTCCTCGGCCAGCAGCCGCGCCAGTGCCAGGTCGGCGCCCGTGATCGCCATCTCCAGCCAGGCGCGGCGCTGCTCGCGCGGCTGGTGCACCGCCCGCACCCGTACGCCGGCGGCTGCCGACAAGGCCTCGAGCAGCGCCGCGGGCACGGCATGGCTGAGAACCAGCAGCGCAGGCGGCACCTGGGCCAGGTAATGCTGCGCGAGAAAGGCCTCCAGCACGGTCTGCTCCACCGTTTGCTCCGCCGGCTGCGCCCCGCCTGGTGGGTCCTCGTCGGCCGGTGCACCCCAGGCCACGCCTTCCTCCACGTGGGCGGGAAAGTGGGCGCGGTCCCCGAGGTGGCGCCCGCCTCGCACCATCGCGAGGTTGACGCAGGCGCGGCCTCCCTGGACCTTGACGGCCAGGATGTCGACATCACGGTCGGTGGCAGAGAAACTGCTCTCCTCCACCGACTGCCGGTGCAGCACCCGGGAAAGGGCCGTGATCTGGTTGCGCACCTGCGCCGCCTGCTCGAAGGCCAGCGCCTCGGCGTGGGCCATCATGCGCTGTTGCATCTCGCCCAGCACGGCATCGGCCTCGCCGCGCAGGAAGGCCTCGGCGTCGCGCACGTCGCGCGCGTAGTCCTCGAGGGACACCAGCCCGACGCAGGGCCCCGAGCAGCGACGGATCTGGTAGAGCAGGCAGGGGCGCGAGCGGTTGGCGTAGACCGTGTCCTCGCAGGTGCGCAGGCGAAACACCTTCTGCACGAGCTGGATCGTCTCCTTCACCGCCCAGGCGCTCGGGTAGGGGCCGAAGAAGCGGTGGCGCCGGTCGACGCTGCCGCGGTAGTAGGCCACCCGCGGAAAGCGCTGCGACGCGCTGGCCGGCACACCCGCCTCGGCCGCCTGGCCAGTGAGCAGCAGATAGGGGTAGCTCTTGTCGTCGCGAAAGAGGATGTTGAAGCGCGGGTTCAGCGCCTTGATGAGGTTGTTCTCCAGCAGCAGCGCCTCGGCCTCCGAGCGCACCACGGTGGTCTCTAGGCGCGCGATGCGCGTCACCATCACGCCGATGCGCGTGCCGCCGTGATCCTTCTGGAAGTAGCTCGAGACACGTTTGCGCAGGTCACGCGCCTTGCCCACGTAGAGCACCTGGCCACGGGCGTCGAAGTAGCGGTACACCCCGGGCCGCGCCGGCAGTGCTGCCACCTCGGCCAGCAGCGCCTCGCGCCGGCCAGCCTCTTGCAGGGCGTCGGCTGCCGGCGTGCCGGAAGGGGGATCGTGGGTTGCGTTCACGGTCGGCCGCGATTGTGGCGCGGGACGCGTGGCGCGTGGCGCGTTACGCCAGCAGGCTCCCGATAATGACCGGGTGGACACCCCAGGCGCTGCACCGGCCTCCGACCGCCCCGCATCGGCCGCCGCGCCCGGCTGGCTCTGGGACGTGTTCTGCCGCGTCGTCGACAACCTGGGCGACGTGGGCGTGTGCTGGCGGCTGGCCCGCGCGCTCGCGCTGCACGGCCAGCGCGTGCGGCTGTGGATCGACGAACCGGGCGCCCTCACATGGATGGCCCCGCACGGGGCGCCAGGCGTGCAATGGGCTCGCTGGGCCCGCCCCTGGCCCGCTGCGCACGCGGCCTGGGAGCCCGGCGAGGTCGTGATCGAGGCCTTCGGCTGCGAGTTGCCGCCCGAAGTGCTGGCGACGCTGGCGAGCCGGGCGAGGGCCCCGCAGGGCCCGCCGCTGTGGATCGACCTGGAGTACCTCAGTGCCGAGCCGTGGGTGGCGCGCAGCCACGGCCTGCCCTCCCCTCAGTTCCACGGCCCGTCGGCCGGCCTGACCCGGTGGTTCTACTTCCCTGGCTTCGGGCCCGGCACCGGTGGCCTGCTGCGCGAGCCCGGGCTGCTGCGGGCACGCGCCGCCTTCGACCGGGACGCCTGGCTCGCCGCCCGCGGCCTCGCCCGGAGCCCGGGCGAGCGCGTGATCGTTGTCTTCTGCTACGACGATGCCCCTGCGCTCGGGCAGCTCGTGGCCGCCTTTGCCGCGGCGGCCGGGCCCGGCCCGATCCGGGTGCTCCTTACCCCGGGCGCGGCGCAGCGCGCGTGGGCGGGCAGGTTCGGCGGGTCGCCACGGTCCGATGGGCCGGATCCTTCGTATGGGTGGCATCCTTCTTACGGGTCGGATGGGTCCGCGGTGCGCGTGCAGGTGCTGCCCTTGCTCGCGCAGGAGGAGTTCGACCGGCTGCTGTGGAGCGCCGACCTGGCCACCGTGCGAGGAGAAGATTCGCTCGTGCGCGCGATCTGGGCAGGCGCGCCGTTCCTGTGGCAGGCCTACCGCCAGGACGATGGCGTGCAGGCGACGAAGGTCGAGGCCATGCTCGCCGCGCTGGCTGCCCCGCCCGGGTTGGCCGCCGGGCTGGCCGATGCCTGGCGCGCCTGGAACGCCATCCCAGGCCCGGCAGGCCCGGCGGGCTCGCTCGTTCTCCCGCTCCTGGCGCCCTGGGGGGCGGCCGTGAGGGCCTGGCGCGAGCGCTTGGCCGCCGGGCCCGACCTGGCGACGCAGCTGCTGGACTTTGCCCGCGCGCACCGCCCCTGCGCAGGCTAGAATGGAGGGCTTTGCGAGGCGGCGCCCCGGCTGCCTGCAACGACTCAACGAGAAGGCCTCACGCCATGAAACTCGCGCAGGAAATCCGTGCCGGCAACGTGATCATGCAGGGCAAGGACCCGATGGTCGTCCTCAAGACCGAATACAGCCGCGGCGGCCGCGGCGCGGCCACCGTGCGCATGAAGATGAAGAACCTGCTCAACGGCGGCGGGGCCGAGGTCGTCTTCAAGGCCGACGACAAGATGGACCAGATCATCCTCGACAAGAAGGAGTGCACGTACACCTACTTCGCCGACCCGATGTACGTGTTCATGGACACCGAGTACAACCAGTACGAGGTGGAAGCCGACAACATGGGCGACGCCATCCAGTACCTGGAGGATTCGATGCCCGTGGAAGTCACCTTCTACGACGGCAAGGCCATCTCGGTGGAACTGCCCACCACCGTCGTGCGCGAGATCATCACCGAGCCTGCCGTCAAGGGCGACACCTCGGGCAAGGTGATGAAGCCCGCCAAGCTCGCGGGAACGGGCTTCGAGATCGCGGTGCCGCTGTTCGTCGAGAGCGGCGACAAGGTCGAGATCGACACCCGCACGCACGAGTACCGCAAGCGCGTCTGAGGCGGCACGCGCGCTGCGCGGCACTCCGAGGGGCCTGGGGTGAGCTTCGATTTCGATGCCGCCGTCGTGGCTCCGTTCCGGATGCAGCCGGGGCTGCGGCGGCTTGCCCCGCACGCCCGGCACCTCAACCCGAGCGCACCGGGTTCGCGCCACCAGCGCGAGAAGCTGGCCGTCCTGTCGGCCTTTGCCCACGAGGCCCTGGCAGCCCGCGAGGGCTTTGACGCCGCCCCCGCCGTGGCTGCGCTGGCAGCCCGCGCGGCCGCCGAGCACCCGGGTCACTTCGCCTGGAACGGGGGCCATGCTGCCGCACTGGGCGTGCAGGTGCCGGCCGACGGGCGCCTCGTGCACGAGATGCGCGCCGGCGTATTCGGCCTGGGCGACGAGATCGGGCGCTGCCTGCGAGCCTTGCCGCCCCGCTGGCGGCTGGCCGGCCTGCTGAGCCTGGCCTTCGAGGAGGATTTCGCGCTCCTGGATGGGCGCGATGGCACCGTGCCCTGGCTGGCGGTGGCGCTGCCCTCGCACTGGGCCCCGGAGGAGAAGGTCGGCCTGCACTTTCGGGGGGTGCACGCCCCGGTGGCCGACAACGAGCGGCTGATCGCCGCCGGCGAGAGCCTGCCCCTGCTCGTGAGCGGGCCGGCTGCGCACGAGCGCTTCGTCTGGAGCCTGGGCACGCACCCCCGGCTGCACGCCCACCCGCGGCGCAGTTGGCGCGAGCCCTGGCCGGTGGGCGACCCCGATGCGGTTGCGCAAGCCGCCTGGTGGCGAACCGAGCGGCAGACCTTCCTGCCGCTTTCGGGCTCGGCCTGTGCACCGGGGGCGCTCTTCACGATCGGCGTTCAGGTGCGGCCGCTCGTGCAGGCCCTGGCGGGCCCGGCGCAGGCACAGCGCCTGCACGACGCGCTGGCCTCGATGAGTCCGGCCGTCCTGGCCTACCGCGGCCTGGCCGAGGCGCGCGACGACCTGCTCGCCTGGCTGGCCCGGCGCGCCCGGGCATGAAGCGCGCACCGGCCACGCTCGAGCCGGCGGCGATCGACTTCGACGAGGAGGGGGTGCCGCGCTCGCTCACCTACGGCGACGGCTACCACCCGCGAGAGGGAGCGCCCGGGCAGGCCCGCCACGTGTTCCTGGCCGGCAACGGGTTGCCCAGGCGCTGGCAGGGGCGGCGCGACTTCACCATCCTCGAGACCGGATTCGGCCTGGGCCACAACTTCCTGGCTACCTGGGCCGCCTGGCGCGAGGACCCGCTGCGCTGCAGGAGGCTGCACCTCGTCTCGGTCGAGGCCCACCCCGTGCGGCGGGAGGACCTCGCGCGCGCCCACGCGGCCACGCCCTGGCCCGATGAGGCAGCCGCGCTGCAGGCGGCCTGGCCCGAGGCCCGGCCCGGCCTGCACCTGCTCGAATTCGAGGCGGGTGCGGTGCGTCTGTGGCTGGCCCTGGGGGAGGCGGAGCACTGGCTGCCCCGGCTGCGCCTGCGCGCCGACGCCTTCTTTCTCGACGGCTTTGCCCCATCGCGCAACCCGCAGATGTGGTCGCCGCAGGTCTTCAGGTCGCTCTCCCGGCTGGCCGCCGCACAGGCCACCGCCGCCACGTGGAGCGCGGCGCGCGTGGTGCGGGAGGGCCTGGCCCAGGCCGGCTTCGAGGTGCACGCCGCCACGGGCTTCGGGCACAAGCGCGACATGAGCATCGCCCTGTACGCACCCCGCCGCAGCACGCTGCTGGCCGCGCGTCACGTGCTGGCCTGGCCGGCGGCGGCACCCCCCCTTCGCGCCGCGCCCACGTCGCCCGGGGGCCACGCGCTCGTCATCGGCGCGGGCCTGGCCGGCGCCGCCGCGGCGGCGGCACTGGCACGTGTCGGCTGGCGCTGCACGGTGCTCGAGCGCCACGCGCAGCCGGCTCTCGAGGCATCGGGCAACCCGGCGGGCATCTTCCACGCCGGTTCGGCCAGCGGCGGGCATCGCCACGCCGAGCTCCTGGCGCAGGCCGCCCACCGGGCTGCGGGCCACTACCGCCGGCTCATCGAGGACGCGCGCGTGCAGGGTGCCGCCGACGGCCTGCGGCATGGGGAGCAGCGCGATCCATCGGGCGGCTGGATCGCCCCGCGAGCGCTCGTCGCGCACTGGCTGGCATCGCCCGGCGTGGCGCTGCAGCCCGGCTGCGCGGTGCACGCGCTCAGCCACGACTGCAGCACCTGGGTGGCGCTTGGGCGCGACGGGAACGCGTTGGCCCCGGCCGGCGACATCGTGGTCATCGCCGGCGGCACCTCCCTGCCCGCCTTGCTGCAGGCATCAGGCGCGCAGGCCCCTGCCGCACGCCTCGTGCGGGGCCAGCTCAGCTGGGTGGAGACACCCGCCGCGCTCGACCGGCCCGTGGCGGGCCATGGCTACGCCCTGAGGGTGCCGGGGGGGCCCCTGCTCTTTGGCGCCACCTCGCATCCGGACGATCTCGAACCCGCCCTGCGGCCCGGCGACCACGACTGGAACGTGCAGCGCCTGCGCGCCCTCACCGGAATCGTGCTGCCCGCGGAAACCCCCTGGCAGGGTCGCGTGGGCTGGCGCTGCCAGGCGGCGGATCGCCTGCCGTGGGTGGGCGCCGCGCCGCAGGCAGCAAAGCCCGGGGAGCCCGCCGCACCGCTGGCGCGCCTGGACCGGCCGCAGCTGGTGCCGCGCGCGCCGGGCCTCTACGTGATGGGCGGCTTCGGCTCGCGTGGGCTCACCTGGGCGCCGCTGATGGCCGAGCTGCTCGTAGCCTGGGTCGAGGGCACGCCCATGCCGCTGGCCGGGGAGCTCGTCGACGCGCTGGACCCCGCGCGCGAGGTGCTGCGCGCGGCGCGCAGGGCGGCCTCGCGGGCACACGCCGGAACCTGATCGGGCGCACCAGGGCCGGGGCGGGCCTGCCAGCGCGCGCGCACGTACGCACGCGGACGGCCAGCCGGCCGGCCGCGCCCGCGCCTTCAGAACATCAGGGTGCGCACGCCCTCGGGCGTGCCCAGCAGGCAGACCTGCGCGCGGTGGCGCGCGAAGATGCCCACCGTGACCACGCCCGGCCACTGGTTGACCTCGGCCTCCAGCGCGGGCGGGTCGCTGATATGCAGCCCGTGCACATCCAGGATCGGGTGGCCGTTGTCGGTGACCACCCCGGCGCGCAGGCGCGCCTCGCCCCCGATTGCCGCGAAGCGTCGCGCCACCTGCGGCGCAGCCATCTCGATCACCTCCACCGGCAGCGGATAGCGACCCAGCACAGGAACCTGCTTGGTGGCGTCGACGATGCACAGGAAGCGCTCGGCCAGGTCGGCCACGATCTTCTCGCGCGTGAGGGCTGCCCCGCCGCCCTTGATCATGCAGCCGCGCGGATCGATCTCGTCGGCGCCTTCGACATACACCGGCAGCCGGCCCGACAGTTCACCGGGCTCCAGCACGCGGATGCCGTGGCCACGCAGCCGCTGCGTGCTCTGCTGCGAGCTCGAGACGGCCCCGCGCACCGCCACGCCCGAGGACGCGAGCGCATCGATGAAGTGGTTCACGGTGGAGCCCGTGCCCACGCCGATCACCTCGCCGGCCGGGATGTGGGCCAAGGCCGCGTGGCCCACGGCCGCTTTCATCTGATCCTGGTTCATCGTGCCCGGAGCCTTTGCGACAATGCGGCCGATTATGGCCGTCGTCCCGTACGCGCTCGCCCGCTCCTTCCTGTTCGGCCTGGATGCCGAGGCCGCGCACGACCTCACCCTGGGCACGATCGCACGGCTGCAGAACACCCCCGCGCAGTGCCTGTGGGCGCAGCCGCGCGTGGACGATCCCGTGACCGTGGCAGGCCTGCGCTTTCCCAACCGGGTGGGGCTGGCCGCCGGGCTCGACAAGGATGGGCGCTGCATCGATGGCCTCGGGGCGATGGGCTTCGGCTTCATCGAGGTGGGCACGGTCACGCCACGCCCGCAGCCCGGCAACCCCAAGCCCCGCATCTTCCGCCTGCCCGAGCGCCAGGCCCTCATCAACCGGCTGGGCTTCAACAACGCCGGGCTCGAGGCCTTCATCGACAACGTCCGTCGGGCGCGCAGCTTTCGTGCCGCAGGCGGGATCGTCGGCCTGAACATCGGCAAGAACGCAGCCACGCCGATCGAGCGCGCCGCAGACGACTACCTGGCCTGCCTGGAAGGCGTCTACCCGCATGCCGACTACGTGACCGTCAACGTCTCGAGCCCGAACACGAAGAACCTGCGCACGCTGCAATCCGACGAGGCGCTCGACGCGCTGCTGGGCGCCCTGCTGGCCCGGCGCGCGCAACTGGCCGACATGCACGGGCGCCGCGTGCCGCTCTTCCTGAAGATCGCGCCCGATCTGGACGACGCGCAACTGGCCCTTCTGGCGGCCACGCTGCAGCGCCAGGGCATCGATGGCGTGATCGCCACCAACACCACGGTGGATCGCTCGGGCGTGGCGGGCCTGCCGCACGCGCAGGAGGCCGGCGGGCTGTCGGGCGCACCGCTGCTGCAGGCCAGCAACCGCGTCATCCGCTCGCTGCGGACGCTGCTCGGGCCCGGGTTTCCCATCATCGGCGTGGGCGGCGTGTGCAGCGGCGCCGATGCCTGCACGAAGATGGAGGCCGGCGCCGACCTGGTGCAGCTCTACACGGGCTTCATCTACGCCGGGCCACCCCTGGTCAAGGAGGCCGCACATGCCATCCGATGCACCCGCGCCTGAGGCCGGGCACTCCACCGCCGCGCTGATCGCGCAGGCCTTCGAGACGCTCGACGCCCTGCGACGGGCCGGGCGGTTGGCCGACGCGCAGCGCCTGGGCCAGCAGGTGGTGGGCGAGTTCCCCGAGCTCGCCGAGGCCTGGAACCGGCTCGGCGTGGTGCAGGCCGAGGCCGGCCAGGGCCTGCAGGCGGTGGCCAGCCTGGAGCGCGCGATCGACCTGGCCCCGCGAGACCCCTCGCATCGGGCCAATCTGGCCGAGGTGCTGCGCCGCGCGGGCCTGGCCGCCCGTGCGCTGGCCCATGGGCAGGCGGCCGTGGAAATCGATCCCGAACACGTGGCCTCGCGCGTGAACCTCGCCTACGCGCTGCTGGATTGCCAGCGCCCGGCCGAGGCGCTGCCGCATTTCGAGCGCGCCTGCGAGCGCGAGCCGCGGCACCCGCAGGCGGTCTTCGGGCGCGGCCGGGCACTCGCGGCGTTGCGCCGCCTGCCCGAGGCAGCCGAGGTGCTGGAGCACTGCACCACCCTGGCCCCGGAGGACCCGGAGCTGCGCCTGGCGCTTTCCAACGTTCGGCGCATGCTCGGGCAGCTCGAGGCCGCACGTGCCGAGGCGGACCGGGCAGCGGTGGTATGGCCCACGCATCCCGCCGTGACCCTGGCGCGGGCCGATGTCCTCATCGAACAGGGCCGTGACGCGGCCGCCGAGGCGGTTCTGCGCGAGGGGCTGCGGGCGACGCCCCAGGTGCCCGGGCTGGCCTACCGCCTGGCGCTCACGGTGCTGGCCCAGGGGCGCTACCCGGAGGGCTTCGCGCTCTACGAGTCGCGCCTGCAGCTCGGCCCTGGCGATGTCTCCAACCCCATCCGCCAGCCTCTGCAGCGCCGCCCCTTCTGGCAGGGTGAGCCGCTGCAGGGCAAGGGGCTGCTGGTGCTCACCGAGCAGGGTTTCGGCGACCACATCCAGTTCTGCCGTTTCGTGCCACGGCTGGCCGCGGCCGGTGCGGAAGTGATCCTCGGCGTGCCGCCGCCCCTGGAGGACCTGATGCGCGGGCTGGCCGGCACCGCCGTGCTCACGCACCTGGACGAGATCCGCTCGCAGGCCTTCGACTATTGGACCTTCGTGGGCAGCCTGCCCCACCGGCTGGGCGTGGATGCGGCCAGCGTGGGGTCACCCGCCCCCTACCTGGGCGCCGAGCTGGCACGCCGGCAGGCCTGGTGGCAGCGCCTGGCCCGGCGGCCCGGTCGAGCGCGCATCGGCCTGGTGTGGGGTGGCCGCCCCGATGCCGATTACGAGCGCCGCCGCTCGGTGCCCTTTGCGGAGCTCGCGCGCCTGGGCGAGGTGGCCGATGTCGCGTGGTATGCGCTGCAATCGGGCGATCGCGCGGCCGACACGCTGGCGCATCGCGACCGCATCGAAGTCGAGGTGTTCACGCCGGCCGAGCTCGGCACCTTTGCCGACACGGCCGCGCTGCTGGCCGAGCTCGACCTCCTGATCACGGTGGACACCGCCTTCTGCCACCTGGCGGGCGCCATCGGCGCCCCGGCCTGGCTGCTGCTGCCCACGGCACCCGATTGGCGCTGGGCACTGCAGCCTGACCGCTCGCCCTGGTACCCGTCGGTCAGGATCTTCCGGCAGGGTGCGCCGGGAGACTGGGCGGGCGTGATCGGCCAGGTGGGGCAGGCACTGCGCCAGGCGCTCGATCGCCCCGCCGGGCCGGCGCGCTTCGCCGCGCCTTGAACTCTGGCGACGCCGCGGCTGCGCAGCGCCGCTCAATCGCCCATCGCCACACCCTCGCGGCGCGGATCGGCCGCACCGAACCAGCCGCGGGGGGTGCGCACGATGGCCTGCAGGCCACTGGTGAGTTCGGTTTCCGCCACCACGTGGCCACGTGCCTGCAGGGCCTGCACGGTCTCGGCCGGGAAGCGCCCGCGCTCCAGCGTCGTCGGGCCGCTGAGGCTGCCGAAGTTGGCCAGGTCGATGGCCTGCTGCGCGTCCAGCCCGTAGGCGAGCGTGCCGAGCAGGGTCTTGGCCACGAAGTGGATGATCATCGCGCCGCCGGGTGAGCCCAGGCTCATCTCCAGCCGCCCGGTCTCCCGATCGAAGACGAGCGTGGGGCTCATGCTCGAGCGCGGGCGCTTGCCGGGCTGCACGCGGTTGGCAACCGGGCGGCCCTGTGCATCCGCAGGCGCGGCGGAGAAGTCGGTGAGCTCGTTGTTGAGCATGTAGCCGCCGGGCAGGCCCGTGCCGCCATCGGCCAGCTGGCGGGCTCCCCACACCGCCTCGATGGTCGTCGTCATCGAGACCGCGTGCCCGCGGGCGTCGACAATGCTCACGTGGCTCGTCCCATGCTCCGGCTGATCGGCCTGGGGGGCAAACGACAGGCGCTCCACGCCAGGTGGCTGACCGGCGGGTGCCACACGCAGGCTCGTGGGCCCGACCAGGGCGGCGCGCTGGCGCAGGTAGGCCGGATCCAGCAAGGAAAGCCAGTTGCCGCCGGGGGCGGGCACGAAATCGGGGTCGCCCACG
Organism: Rubrivivax sp.; assembly: GCA_046081145.1. Taxonomy (GTDB): domain Bacteria; phylum Pseudomonadota; class Gammaproteobacteria; order Burkholderiales; family Burkholderiaceae_C; genus Rubrivivax. The sequence continues at coordinate 2,112 of JBJTVI010000419.1, read as the reverse complement.
TACTGCGCACGGTCGGCAAAGGCCAGCCGCGCCACCTCGGTGTAGCGGTGGAGGAAGTCGACGCCCGGAGCCGCGGCGGGGCTCAGCGCGCCCGGCCCCCATCCCAGGGCCTCGCCCATCCCCAGCATCTGCATCACGGCGAGGTGGCCCGACGAAGGCGGTGGAAAGCCGCACACCCGGTAGCGCCGCCACTCGGTGCACAGGGCCTCGCGTGCCTTCACGCTGTAGCCACGCAGGTCGGCGGGCGTCATCACGCCGGGGTTGGTCGGATGCTCGCGCACCCGGCGCACGAGGTCGGCTGCCACCGGGCCCTCGTAGAAGGCGGTGCTGCCACCTGCGGCCACCTGCCGCAGGATCTGCGCCAACGCGGGGTTTCGCAGCACATGGCCCACCGGCCAGGCCTCACCGCCGGGCGCCCCGAACCAGTAGGCACGGGCGGCGGGCTGGGCCTTCAGGTGCAGATCGGCCTGCAACTGCGTGTGCAGCCGCGGGCTCACGGCAAAGCCGCGCTCGGCCAGCTCGATGGCGGGCTGGAAGAGCTCGGCCCAGGGCAGGCGGCCATGGGCGCGATGCGCCACTTCCATCAACCGCACCGTGCCTGGCACGCCCACTGCGCGTCCGCCCACGGCGGCTTGCGTGACGCTCAGCGGCCGGCCATCGGGCGCCAGCAGCAGCCGCTCGTCGGCTGCCAGGGGTGCCGTCTCGCGTCCGTCGAGCGCCGTCACGCGCTGACCATCCCAATGCATCAGGAAGGCGCCGCCGCCGATCCCGCTGCTTTGCGGCTCGACGAGGGTGAGCACCATCTGCACCGCCACCGCGTCGTCCACGGCGCTACCGCCCGCGCGCAGGATGCGCAGGCCCGCCTCGGAAGCGTGCGGGTTGGCGCTGGCCACCATGTGACGGGTGGCCAGCCAGCCGGGCTTGGCTGACCAGCCGGAGGCGCCCTCGGGCATGGCCACGGATGTACCGGCCACCGGGGTACCAGCCGCCGGCGCCGCGACGGGCGCCGCAACGGCCGCAGAGACGGGCGCAGAGACGGGCGGCGCAGCCTGCGCTGTGGCGGGCGAAGCTGCGGGCATCCCGACGCCCGTGCAGGCCACCAGGCCCGACAGCGCCGCACCGAAGAGGCCAGCCGCCGCGGCGACGCGATGGGCCCGCTTCAACGCAAAGGCACGCAGCGTCGGCTTCAACGCAGCGTCACGCCTGTCTGGGCCTGCAGTGCCTCGCGCGTCACGCCCGGGGCCATCTCCACCGCCTTCAAGCCGTGCGGGGTGACGTCCATCACCGCCAGGTCCGTGATGATGCGGTCGACCACCCCCACCCCGGTCAGCGGCAGGGTGCACTGCGGCAGGATCTTGAGGTCGATGGTGCCGTCCTTCTTGCGCGCCACGTGCTCCATCAGCACGACCACGCTCTTGACGCCGGCCACGAGGTCCATCGCCCCGCCCATGCCCTTGACCATCTTGCCCGGGATCATCCAGTTGGCCAGGTCACCCTTCTCGCTCACCTGCATGGCGCCGAGGATGGAGAGGTTGATCTTGCCGCCACGGATCATCGCGAAGCTGTCGTGGCTGCCGAAGATGCTCGAGCCGGGGATGGTGGTGACGGTCTGCTTGCCGGCGTTGATCACGTCGGCGTCGATCTCGTCTTCGGTGGGGAACGGACCGATGCCGAGCATGCCGTTTTCGCTTTGCAGCCAGACCTCGACGTCGGGCGGCACGAAGTTGGCCACCAGCGTGGGCAGGCCGATGCCCAGGTTCACGTAGAAGCCGTCCTGCAGCTCGCGCGCGGCGCGCGCGGCCATCTCGTCGTGTGTCCAGGCCATGGTGGGTAACTCCTTGAAGGGCGAAGGTGCGGCAGCCGGATGCAGGGGCGCGCGCCGTGTGCGTGGGGTCGATTCGGGTGCGGGAGGGATCGAGGCGCCCTCAGGCCGGCGCCTTCTCGCGCAGCGTGCGCTTCTCGATGCGCTTCTCGGGGTTCGGGTTGAGCACCAGGCGGTGCGCATAGATGCCCGGCAGGTGCACCGCATCGGGGTCGATCGCACCCTTGTCGACGATCTGCTCGACCTCCACCACCGTGATGCGCCCGGCCATGGCCGCGGCCGGATTGAAG
>JBJTVI010000418.1:0-2266 GCA_046081145.1 Rubrivivax sp. | reverse complement strand
CGCGGCGCACGGCCGACTCACTTGTAGGTGCCCTTGGGCAGGACCTGCACCACCGAGGGGCGCTGGACCTGCATCTCCACGCCCTGGGCAACCTCCACGTGCAGGATCGTGTCGCCCAGGCGCGTCACGCGCCCGATGACGCCGCCGGCCACCACCACCTCGTCGCCCTTGGCCAGCGCGTCGATCATGGCGCGGTGCTCCTTCTGGCGCTTCATCTGGGGACGGATCATGATGAAGTACAGCACCACGAACATCAGCACCAGCGGCAGCAGGCTGAGCATGGTCGACTCGGCGCCCCCGGCGGCGGCAGCCGGGGCGGCCTGGGCGTAGGCGTTGGAAATGAACACGGGCGAACTCCTACGCGACGCCGACACGGCGCCGCAAGAACGAAACCCGCCATTGTATCGGGCTGCCGGCGCCCGCCGACCCCGCGGGGGGCGCCCGCCCCCAGGCCGAAAGGGGCAGCGCAATCGCGTCGATGCGCTGCACCAGCCCCTCGCTCAGCCGCGGCAGCACCTCCAGCGCCCGCAGGTTGTCGTGCAGCTGGCTCACGCGCGAGGCGCCCATGATGACGGTGCTCACGCGCGGATTGCGCAGGCACCAGGCCAGCGCCAGTTGCGCCGGCGTGGCATCGATCTCCTGCGCCAGCGCGGCCAGCGCCGCCACGGCGGCGTTGCGCACGGGGTCCGTCAGGCCCTCGCGCAGGAAGGCGTAGCCCTCCACCGTGGCGCGGCTGCCCTCCGGGATGCCCTGGCGGTACTTGCCGGTGAGCAGGCCCGAGGCCAGCGGGCTCCAGGTCGTCAGGCCCAGCCCGGTGTCCTCGTAGAGCCGCGCGTACTCCTGCTCCACGCGCCTGCGGTGAAACAGGTGGTACTGCGGCTGCTCCATCACGGGCTTGTGCAGATGGTGGCGCTCGGCGATCTCCCAGGCGGCGCGGATGTCGGCCGCGCTCCACTCGCTGGTGCCCCAGTACAGGGCCTTGCCCTGGGTGATCATGTCGCTCATCGCCCGCACCGTCTCCTCGATCGGGGTGTGGGGGTCGGGGCGGTGGCAATAGACCAGGTCCACGTGATCGAGCCCGAAGCGCCTGAGCGAGCCATCGATGGCCTGCATCAGGTACTTGCGGTTGAGGGTGTCCTTGCGGTTGACGCCCTCGCCGCTGCGGTCCAGCCCCCAGTAGAACTTGGTGGAGACGAGGTAGTTCAGGCGCGGCCAGCCCAGCCGCTTGAGGGCCTGGCCCATGATGGTCTCGCTGTGCCCGCCGGCGTAGACCTCGGCGTTGTCGAAGAAGTTGACGCCGGCATCGAAGGCGGCGGCGAGCATCTCGGCGGCGGCATCCGGGCCGACCTGGTTGTGGTAGGTGACCCAGGAGCCGAGCGACAGGGCGCTGACGCGCAGGCCGCTGCGGCCGAGGCGGCGGTGTTGCATGGCTGGAGGCCGCGGGGCGGCAAGGTGTGGCAAGGGCGCCCAGGGTAACGCACGAGCGGGAGCAGCGGGAGCAGCGGGCTCGGGGGGCGGGCCCGGTGCGCTATCGTCGCGCGATGGACCCGGCCCCCGAAGCCCCAGCCGCCCCCGAGGTCGCCCCCGAAGTCACGCCAGAGGCCCTGCGCATCGCCGTGGTGGGCGCCGGCCCCGTGGGCCTGGCGCTCGCGCTGCACGCCGCGCGCGCGCTGCCGCACGCGCAGCTCACCGTCCTCGATGCGCGCCCGGCCGAGCAAGACGTCTCGTCCGACCCGCGCACGCTGGCGCTGTCGCTCGGCAGCGTGCAGTTGCTGCGGCGCGTGGGCGCCTGGCCCGAAGCGGCGGCGCAGCCGATCCTGGAGGTGCACGTCTCCCAGGCGCCGCCGAGCCTGCCCGCCCGGGCCGCCGTGCGGCTGCGTGCGGGCGAGCTGGGCGTGCCGATGCTGGGCGCCGTGCTGCCCTACGGGCCGCTGGTGGCGGCGTTGCAGCGCACCTGGGAGCAGGCCTGCCGCGACGAGGGCGGCGTGCGCCTGGCCAGCGCCTTCGGCCAGCCGGTGAAGGCGCTGCGCGACCAGGGAGCGACGGTGGCGATCGACGCCGGGGTGGTGCAGGACTTCGACCTCGTCGTGGTGGCCGAAGGTGGGGTCTACGCCGGGGCCAGGCAGCTGGCGCGAGGCGCCGGGCCGCGCGCGCCGCTGCGGCGCGACTACGCCCAGACCGCCTGGGTGGGCACGGCCCAGCTGGCCGACGCCCCGCCGGGCACCGCCTTCGAGCGCTTCACACGCGACGGGCCCGTGGCGCTGCT
>JBJTVI010000417.1:0-5000 GCA_046081145.1 Rubrivivax sp. | reverse complement strand
CTCCCAGCCCGGCTCGCCGCGCACCAGGATGCGGCCGCAGGGTCCCGCGTCCCCGATGCCCGCGCCAATCTGCTGCGAGCGCCAGCGCTTGTTGGCCGGCAGGTCCGACAGGTCCGGCCGGTGGCCTTCGCGCGTGTGGATGATGGTGTAGCCGTGGGTCCGCATGGCCGCCAGCAGGCGCGCGATGGGTGCGATGGGCGCACGCGTGAGCGACAGGTCGTAGCCCATCTTGTCCACGTAGCCCCCGATGCCGCAGAAATCGGTCTGCATGTCGATGATGACCAGGGCCGTGTTGTCGGGCCGCAGGTCGCCGTCGAAGGGCCATCGGTAAGGGGTGCTGGCAACGGTCTTCATGGTGAGGGTGCGGAAGGTGTTCGGGCGGTGGAGGCGGCTGGCGGGATTCAGGACTCGCCCAGCAGGTTGGCCTCGGCACCCCGGTAGGGCCGCGTGGGCGCCTCGAAGCCGCAGGGCGTGCCGTCACGCACCTGGATGCTCGCGTCCCAGGGCAGCCGGTAGCGGCCGGCGACCATGTCCTGCATGAAGGTGTAGGGACAGTCCTGTGCGCCACCCTTCACCGCCACGTAGCCACGGTGGTAGAGCTGGTAGGGGTTGTTCTCCACGCCCCACAGCGCGCGCGCCTCGCGCACGAGGTCGGGGCGCAGCTCGGCCGTGATGATCTCGTCGGGGCGGCCGCCGCCCTGCACTATCACCGTGCCGTCGAAGTCGCAGAACATGCCTTCGCCCATGGAGTCGAAGCTGCCGTCGCTGCCGCACAGGCACACGCTGGCGGTCTGGGCCAGGTTCTGGAAGGCGTTGGCCTGGTTGGTGATCTTCCAGGCGTGGCGGATCGGTGCGGTGTAGCCGGCCGTGCGCAGGATGATTTCCGCGCCCTTGTAGGCCGCCTCGCGCGCCATCTCCGGGAACATCCCGTCGTGGCAGATGATGAGGGCGATGCGGCTGCCGTTCGGGCCCTTGCACACCGGCACGCCCATGTTGCCCGGCTCCCAGGCCTCCACCGGCACCCAGGGATGCAGCTTGCGGTAGTACAACCGCAGCTCGCCCTGGTCGTCGATGATCAGGCCGGTGTTGTAGGGGTTGCCGTGCGGGTTGGCCTCCATGATGGAGAAGCAGCCCCAGATGCGGTGCTGCACGCAGGCGGCGCGAAACATCGCCACCTCCGGCCCGTCCAGCGTGCACATGAGCTCCGGCGCCGTGCTCATCGACAGCCCGTGCAGCGCGTACTCTGGAAACACGACGAGGTCCATGGTGCCGAGATTGCGCCGCGCCTTGCCCACCATCCACACGATGCGCTCGGCCTGTGCCCGCAGCTGCGCAGGCGTCTCCACCACCGGCAGTTGCAGCTGCACCAGGCCCACCACCACGCCGTGGGGTGACTTGTTGAGTCCGCCGAGTCCGTTCATGTGTGGAGGCCCTTGGAGTGATGTGTTGTGTGAGGGGTGTGTGGCTTGCGTGGTGTGGCCGGCCTCAGCGGCTCACCGTGAGCTCCATCGGCGCGCCCTGCAGAGAGCGCGTCGGCGAGCAGGTCCACACCAGGATGGCCAGGGTGAGCACGTAGGGGGCGGCGTTGAAGAGGTAGTAGCCCCCGCTGACGCCCACCGACTGCAGCGCCGGCCCGAGCGCGCCGGCTCCGCCGAAGAGCAGCGCCGCGCCCAGGCAGCGCAGCGGATGCCAGCGCGCGAAGATCACGAGCGCCACGGCAATGAGCCCCTGCCCGCTGGACAGGCCTTCGTTCCAGCTGCCGGGGTAGTACAGCGACAGGCAGGCACCGCCCAGCCCGGCGATGAAGCCCCCTGCCGTGGTGGCGGCGATGCGCACCCTGTTCACCGAGGTGCCCAGCGCGCGCGCCGCGTCGGCCGAGTCGCCCACCATGCGCACCAGCAGTCCCCAGCGCGTGTGGCGCAGCGCCCAGGTCATGAGCAGCGCCAGCGCGATGCCCAGCGGGAACAGGATGTTGACCTGCAGCGCGGCCGCCACCGCCTGCGAATCGCTCCAGGCGCCCAGCGGCAGCGCCGGGATCTGCGGCGCCTGCGGCTGGATGAGCGGCTTGCCCAGGTAGAAGGCCAGGCCGGTGCCGAAGAGCATCACCGCAATCCCCGCGGCGATGTCGTTGGCCCGCGGCAGCGAACTGATGAGGCCGTGCAGGGCGGCCAGGGCAGCGCCGGCCGCACCGGCAGCCGCCACGCCCACCCACCACGCGCCGCTGAGGTAGGCCGCCCCGAAGCCGGCCATGGCAGACAGCACGAGCACGCCTTCCAGGCCGAGGTTGATGCGCCCGGACTTCTCCGTCAGGCACTCGCCCAGGCTCACGAAGAGGAAGGGCGTGCCCACGCGGATGGCCCCGCCCAGCACGGCCAGGAGCACGTCTGCCAGGGCGCCGGCGTCCATCAGGCGGGCCTCGGGGCAACGCCCCTGAACAGGCTCGTGAGCAGGCGGCCACGCCAGGCCTCTGCGGCCAGGATGAGCAGGAAGCAAAAGCCCATGAGCACCTGCACCGATGCATCGGGCACGCCCATGCGCCGCTGCAAGAGGCTGCCCGCCGCCAGGAAGCCCCCGAAGAGCACCGCCACGAAGATGACGGCCAGCGGCTGGTGCCGCGCCACGAAGCTCACCAGGATGCCGGTGTAGCCCAGGCCGACGATGAGCGAGGCATTGGCCGCGGTGTGCACGGCCGCCACCTCGATGCCACCGGCGAGCCCCGCCGCTGCGCCGCCGAGTGCGCAGGCCGTGACGATCAGCCGCCCCGCGGGCAGGCCCACGAGCCGGGCGGCGCGGCCGTTGCCGCCCACCACCCGCACCGCAAAACCGTGCGTGGTGGCGGAAAGCCACACGGCCGCACACAGGCACGCCACCAGCCCCCACACCAGGCCCCAGTGCACCTCCCAGCCGCCGATGTTCCCCATCAGCAGGGCCTCGGGCAGCGGCAGCGTGGAGGGCTTGTTCAGGCTCGCCGGGTCGCGCAGCGGGCCCTCCACCACATGCTTGAACAGCGCAATGGCGATGTAGCCCAGCAGCAGGCTGGCGATGGTCTCGTTCACGCCGCGCCACTGGCGCATCACGCTGGCCAGGGCCACCCAGGCCGCACCGGCGAGGGCCGAGGCCAGCAGCAGCATCGCCGTGCCCCCCATGCCTGCGGGCAAGGGCAGCAGCAGCGGCAGGGTGGCCGCAGCCAGGCCGCCCAGCACGAGCGCGCCCTCACCCCCGATCACCGTCAGCCCGGCCTGCGCCGGGAGCGCCACGCACAGCGCAGTGAGCATCAGGGGCGCGGCGCGCTGCAGCGTGTTCTGCCAGGAGAACGCGTCGCCAAAGGCCCCCTTGAAGAGCAGCGCCCAGGCCTGCAGCGGGTCGTGTCCGCCCAGGCCCAGGAAACCCCCGAACAGCAGCACCCCGCCGGCCAGGGCCAGCAGGGGCAGCAGCAGGGATTCCAGCGCGTCGCGCCAGCGTTCCATGGACAGGCGTGGAGGCTCGGCGGGGTCAGGCAGCGACGCTTCAGCAGGAGCCGACGGCAATCCGTCAGACCTTGCCGATCACGCCTTCGACGAGGTAGTTCATCGACTCCAGCGTCATGTCGGTCTGCTTGAGCGTGGTGCCCTTGGCGATCACGACCTTGCCGGTGTTGTCCTTGAGCTCGCCCGCAAAGATGTCGAAGGTGCCGGCCATCATCCTGGCGCGGATCGCCTCGGCGTTCTTGCGCGCGCCCTCGGTCACCATCGAGCCATAGGGCGAGGACTTCACGAAGCCATCCTTCAGCCCGCCGCGCACGAAGTTCGGGTGCGGCTTGCCGCTGCGTGCCGCGCCGATGATGGTGGTGTAGGCGGTCACCCAGTTCCACTCCGCGCCCGTGAGATAGGCCTGGGGTGCGAGCTTGGCCTGGCTGGCGTGGTAGCCGCAGACCATCTTGCCGCGCTTGGCCGCGGTCTCCACCACCACCTTCGGGCCGTCCACGTGCATCGTGAAGACGTCCACGCCCTGATCGGCCAGGCTGTTCGTGGCCTCGGCCTCCTTCACGGCCATCGACCAGTCGCCGGTGAAGATCACGGTCGTGGTGATCTTCGGGTCCACCGAGCGCGCGCCCATGGTGAAGGCGTTGATGTTGCGCAGCACCTGCGGGATGGGCTTGGCCGCCACGAAGCCGAGCTTCTTGCTCTTGCTCATGTGGCCGGCGATCACGCCGTTGAGGTACTGCGCCTCGTCGATGTAGCCGAAGAAGCTGCCGGTGTTGGCCGGGTGCTTGCCCTGCGTCCACAACCCGCCGCAGTGCGCGAAGCGCACGTTGGGGTTCTTGCCCGCCACGGCGAGCATGTGCGGGTCGAAGTAGCCGAAGGAGGTCGGGAACAGCAGCGTGGCGCCGTCCTGCGAGATCATGCCCTGCATGCTCTTCTGGACAGCTTGCGTCTCGGGCACGTTCTCCTCTTCGACCACTTTGACGCCAGCCATCTTCTTCAGCTGCGCCACGCCTTCTGCGTGCGCCTGGTTGTAGCCGAAGTCGTCTCTCGGGCCGACGTAGATGGCGCCCACCGTGATGGGGGCCTGGGCCAGCGCCTGGCGCAGGGCACCGGGCAAGGCCAGGCCGGCACCGCCGAGGGCACCTGCAGCAAGCAGGCGGCGGCGGGAGGCGTCGGAAAGGGAGAGGATGCGTGAGCTCATGGCTGGGGTCCTTCAGGGTTAGGGCTGGGGGAGGGGCTGGGGGGGTCTTGGACAGGAAACTGGCAGGCTGGAGACGGCACGCTGCGGCTGCTCAGCCGAGGTCCACCATGCTCACGTGGGCGGCCACGACGCGCCAGCCGCCGGGCATGCGCACCCAGGTCTGGCTTTGCCGGCCCGTGCGGGTGCTGCCCTCGCGGAAGAATTCGGTCATGGCCGTGGCGCTGTCGCGCCCGTAGGTGGTGATGACGGTGCGACGCAACGTCCGTGCCAGCCCCGAGGAAGGGCGGCCCTGGCGGAAGGCGCGGATCTCGTCGATGCCGTAGAGGTTCTCTGCC
>JBJTVI010000416.1:0-7510 GCA_046081145.1 Rubrivivax sp. | reverse complement strand
GGCCGGCCGGTCGACGCGGCCCGGCTCATCCCGGCACGAACAGGTAGCCGCGGCCGCGCACGGTCTTGATCCGCGCCGGCGCGTCGGCGTCGTCGCAGATCTTGCGCCGCAGGCGCGAGACGCGCGCGTCGATGGCGCGATCCAGGCCGTCGAACTCCAGGCCGCGCAAGGCCTGCATGATTTCCTCGCGCGAGACGACGCGCCCGGCGCGCGCGGCCAGGAACACGAGCAGCTCGTACTCGGCCGTGGTGAGCGCCACCGCAGCGCCGTGCAGGCTGACCTCGCGAGCCGCAGGCCGGATCTCCAGGGGCCCGAAGCGCAGGGTCGCGCCTGGCTCGGGGGGCGCCGGGGCTACCGCATCGCGACGCATCAGCGCCTTGAGCCGGGCCAGCAGCACGCGCGGGGCCACCGGCTTGGCGATGTAATCGTCGGCGCCACCCTCCAGGCCCAGCACCTGATCGATGTCGTCGTCGCGCGCCGTGAGCATCACGATGCGCCCGGCGAAGTCGCGCCGCACGTCGCGCAGCACCTCGAAGCCATCCTTGCCTGGCAGGTGCCCGTCGAGCAGCACCACGTCGAAGGCCTCGCGACGCATGAGCGCCTCGCCCTCGTCGCCGCGGGCGCAGTGCGTGACCTGCCAGCCCGCACGCGCGAGCGCGTCGGCCACGAGCTGCGCCAGCCCCTCGTCGTCTTCCACCAGCAAGATGCGCGCGCCGTCCACGCCCGGGTGCCCTCCTTGCCCTGCGCCCGCCTGCGCGCCGCCGGGGCGGGGTGGGGAAGGCCTGTGCCGCAGTGTATCGGCGGCCCGTCGGGGCGCCGCACCTGGGCCGAGACACCGGCACGCGCGAGGCGCCGCCGGCAGGACAATGCCGCCATGAGCCCGCCCCTGCCCGCCCACGCCGACCTTGCGCTCAGCGCCTTCGTCGACCTGCCCACCCTCGTGGCGCGGCACGCCCATGAGCGGCCGCAGGCCGAGGCTCTGGTGTGCGGGTCGCAGCGCCTGAGCTGGGGGGAGTTCGACGCCCGGGTGCAGCGCGTGGCCGCCTCGCTGCAGCGCGAGGGCGTCGAGCCGCGCAGCTGCGTGGCGGTCTGCGCCACGGCGGGAATCGGCTACGTCGTGGCCTTCGTCGGCGCGCTGCGCGCGGGCGCGGCCGTGGCCCCGCTGGCCACCAGCGCCAGGCCGGCGCAACTGGCCGCGATGGCCGGCGACGCCGGCGCGAGGCGGGTCTTCGTCGACGAGGCGGTGGCCGCGCTTGCGGTGCCCTGGCCGGCAGGCTGCCGCGCGGTGCGCATCGAGGAGCTGCAGGAGCCTTCCGCGCACCCGAGGGGGTGGCTGTGTCCGGCCGGCACGCCCGCCAAGCCGGTGGCCATCGAGCCCGAGTGGCCCTTCAACATCATCTACTCCTCAGGCACCACGGGCACCCCCAAGGGCATCGTGCAGCCGCACGCGATGCGCTTTGCGCACGTACGCCGCGGGGGCCTGTCGGGATACGGCCCCGACGCGCGTGCGCTCATTGCCACGCCGCTGTACAGCAACACCACGCTGGTGTGCCTGGTGCCTGCGCTCGGGTGGGGTGGCTGCGCCGTGCTCGTGCCGCGCTTCGATGCCGCCGGCTACCTCGCGCTCGCGCAGGCCGAGCGCATCACCCACACCATGCTCGTGCCCGTGCAGTACCAGCGGCTCATGGCGCACCCCGAGTTCGGCCGCTTCGACCTGTCGAGCTTTCGCTTCAAGTTCTGCACGAGCGCGCCCTTTCATGCCGAGCTCAAGGCCGAGGTACTCGCGCGCTGGCCCGGCGGGCTCGTCGAGTACTACGGCATGACCGAGGGCGGGGGCACCTGCATCCTGCACGCGCACCTGCACCCGAACAAGCTGCACACGGTGGGGCAGCCCTCCGAAGGGCACGACATCCGGCTCATCGATGAGGCGGGCCGGGAGGTGCCGCGCGCGCCAGGCGGGGCCAGCGCGGGCAGCGGCGAGGTGGTGGGGCGCTCGGGCGCGATGATGACGGGCTACCACGGCCAGGATGCGCTCACGCGCCAGGCCCAGTGGCACGACGAGCAGGGCCGGCGCTACATCCGCACGGGCGACGTGGGCCGCTTCGACGAGGACGGGTTCCTGATCCTGCACGACCGGCGCAAGGACATGGTCATCAGCGGGGGCTTCAACATCTACCCGAGCGACCTCGAGGCGGTGCTGCGCCGGCATCCCCGGGTGGCGGACGCCGCGGTGGTGGGCGTGCCGAGCCTGCGCTGGGGCGAGACGCCGGTGGGCTTCGTGGTGGCCACGGCCGGGCCGGCCCCGCCGGCCGAATCGATCCGCGCCTGGGCCAACGAGCAGCTGGGCAAGACCCAGCGCCTGGCCGAAGTGCGCATCGTGCCCGAGCTGCCGCGCAGCGCGATCGGCAAGGTCCTCAAGCGCGAGCTGCGCGCGCGCTGGGAGGCCGACTCGACGCCGGGCATCTGAGGGCCAGGGCCCTCGGGGCCCCCGCGCCAGCTCAGCCTGCTGCGCCAGCTCAGCCCACTGCGCCAGCCGCGCCAGCGGCGCGTGCCCGGAGCCCGTCGAGCTCGCGAAAGTCCGGCAGCGTCTCGCGCACCCGCTGCCCGCTGCGCACCACCACGCGCCCGTGCGCCACGCGGCTGATCACCTCGGCGCTGCTGCGGCCCGGGTGCAGCACCAGGTCGGCAGGCGCTCCGGGACGCAGCACGCCGTCCCAGGCCAGGCCCAGCAGCCGCGCAGGCGTGCTGCTCACGGTGTCGATCCAGCCTTCCACCGGCTCGTCCAGGTGCGCAGCCATGGCCGCCAGCCCGAGCGTGCCCAGCGGGTCGAGGTCGCCGGCGGGGAAGAACGGGTCGCGGTGGTTGTCCGAGCCGAAGGCCACGCGGATGCCGCGCGCGCGCGCCTCGTGCACCGGCAGCAGCCCGCGCCGGCGCGGCGAGCGGCGCCGGGCGGCATCGGCCGGGTCGCTGCCGTTGTCCTGCAGGTACAGGTTCGTCGAAGGCAGGCACACGAGCCCGAGCGCGGCGGCGGCCAGCTCGTCGAGCCGCGCATCGCGCTCGGCGGGCTCGAGTGCGCCCAGCACGCAGCAGTGCCCGCACACGGTACGTGCCCCCCAGCCCCGCTCGCGCGCCAGGCGCGCCACGTGCGCCACGTTGGCCACCGGCGGGTCCAGGTGCTCGTCGACGTGGAAGTCGAGCCTCAGGTCGAAGCGCTCGGCCAGGTCGAAGACGCGCCCGAGCAGCTCCACCGGTGCGCCGGGGTAGATGAAGGGGCCCAGCGCCGCGCCGGCGGCGGCCGTGCTGCGCGCGATCGTCTCGGCGCGCGCCGGGTCGGCAAACTCGTGCAGGGCCGCCAGCGAAGTAATGGCCAGCTCGATGCGCCCGGCCCAGCTCGCGCGCAACCCCTGCAGTACGCGAGCCGCCAGCGGGCCTTCGGGCGCGGACCAGTCGCAGTAGCTGTTGAGCGCGCGCGTGCCTTGCACCCAGGCCGTGCGCAGCGCGAAGTCCATGCGTGCGTGCAGCTCGCCCTCGCTCCAGTTGGCATAGTCGCCGCGCACGCGCCGCACGGCCTCGAAGAGATCGCGCTCGGGCGCCAGCCCCGCGGCCAGCAAGTCGCCCTTGTCCAGGTGCACGTGCGGGTCGACGAAGGCCGAGACCACGGTGGCGCCGGCCAGGTCGAAGGCCGGCACCTCCGGCCCGAGGCCGGCCGGGCGGCCCGGGCCCGCGTGCACGTCGACGATGCGCCCGTCCCGCACCACGATGGCCGTGCGCGACGCAGCGCCACCGGCACCCGGGCGGCCGGGCTCCACCAGCGCAGGCGGCACATGGGCGTTCAGCCAGGCGTAGTGCGTGGGCAGTGGGTCGGGCAGTGGGTCGGGCAGGGCGGGGGCCGGTTGAGGGCGCCAAGGCTCGAGGTGGGGCATGGCAAGCGGCGCGGGCAGCGCGAACGGCAAGGGATGGGAAGGCAGTGGACTGGAAAGGACAGGAGAGGAAGGACGGGGACAGGGATGCAAGGGGATCGGCGCAGTCTAGGCGAGGGGCGCGCCCGGTGGCACCATTACGGCATCGCCCCCGGGCGCCTGAGGCCATCTGCCATGAACCGCCGCCCCTTCCTGCTGTGCAGTGCCGCCTCCACGATGGCCTTGGCCTTGCTCGGGCCGGGTCGGGTGAGCGCCGCCGACGAACCCACCACGATCGCAGGCATCAGGGAGGCACTGGCGTTGGGCACGGAGAACGCCGTCAAGAGCCTCGGGCGGCCCGATGGCTATCTCACCCACCCGGTGGTGAAGATCCTGCTGCCCTCGAGCGCGCAGCGCCTGGCAGACGTCGCCCGCAAGGCCGGCTTTGCCAGGCAGGTGGACGAACTCGTGCTGGGCATGAACCGGGCTGCCGAGCAGGCCGTCCCGCTGGCCGCCTCGCACTTCGCCCAGGCCATCCGCGGCATGGGCATCCGCGACGTGCAGGCCATCCTCAAGGCGGGCGACACGGGCGCCACGGCCTTCTTCGAGCGCGCGACCCGCACGAACCTCCATTCGGCCTTCAAGCCATCGGTCAGCCAGTCGATCGAGCGCGTGGGGGCCAGCCGCGCCTACAAGAGCCTGATGGAGCGCGCGCAGCGCGTGCCGCTGCTGGGCGCCCAGAACTTCGACCTCGACGAGCACGTGACCAACAAGGCGCTCGACGGCCTGTTCTTCGTGGTGGGGGAGGAGGAAAGGAAGATCCGGCGCAACCCGCTGGCACGCACGAGCAGCGTGCTCAAGGCGGTGTTCGGGCGCTAGACAGGGCTCCCCGCGTGACCTGCGTCACGGACGCCCGCCCAGGCCTGGCGCACACTGCCCGCTGGGTTCGTGCGCATCGGCGAGCGAACCGATTCACCTATTGAAGGAGCCGAGCATGCGCGCCCTCTTGCAGGCCTTGTGGTTGACGATGGCGGCGTTGCCGATGGCAGCCTGTGCCAACCCGGCGCCGGCGTCTGCGCCCAAGGCCGTGTCAGTCTTCATCGTGCTGGGTTCGCGCCAGTGCCAGGATGGCGGGCGCACCCTGGAGGAGGTGCGCAAGCTGCTGCGAGAGGCAGGCGTGCAGGTGCTGGCCGCCGGCTGCGGCACCGACGGCATGATGTACCCGTCCGTGTGCGGCGCGCCCGACGGGCGCATCGCCATCGTCGAGGTGCCCGAGGCCCAGGTCGAGGCCGCCCGCAAGGCCGGCTTCTCGCTGCTGTCGGATCGCCCGCGCGCGCAGCGCCTGGCCTGCTGAGGCAGGCAAAGCCCGGGCCTTCGGGGCCTTCCGGGGCACTGGCCGGGCCGGATCGGGCGTGACCGGGCGGCGGGCTTGACGGATACTGGATGCATGCACATACTGTATGCCCAATCAGCTATCCGTCGAGGTTCCCCGTGAACGCCCGCCACCGCCAGCACTACTGCCCCCGCCCCGACCGCGTCCCACGCCTGCTCAGAAGGCTGTGGTCCTGGCTGTGATGGCCCGCCAGCAACTCCTGTGGCACAGCCGCTACGGGGACATCCTCATCGAGGTCGAGGGGCAGACGGTCTACGTCAACGGGCGGGCCGTTCAGCCCAGCGCGCCACCCGGCGCTTGCGCGCCCGCCAGGTCTCTGCCAACCTTGCGGGCTCCTGCCGCCTGGCCGCGCCCCCCGCGGCTGCCTCGCCTGCCATGCCCACCCCCGCCACCTTCGAACAGTTTCGCGACGACGCCCTGAGCCAGGGCTTCCATGAGGCGCTGGTGCGCGAGTGGGCGCCCGCGACCGAGAACGCCCTGCACGAGCACCCCTTCGACACCCGCGCCCTCGTGGTGCGAGGGGAGTTCTGGCTCACGGTGGCGGGCCATACCCGGCACCTGCGCGCGGGGGATACCTTCGAGCTCGCCCGCCAAGTGCCCCACAGCGAGCGCTACGGCCCCGAGGGTGCCACCTTCTGGGCCGCGCGCCTGAACCCGGAGCCCGTACCGCGCGCCTGAGGCCTTGCCCGTGATCGAGCGCCCCACCGCGCTCGCCCCCTTCGGCCTCCCGGTGCCGCCCTGAGAGCCCCCCCCATGATCACCCTCTACGACTGCTCCACCGCCCCGAGCCCGCGCCGCGCGCGCATCCTGCTGGCCGAAAAGGGCGTGGCCCACGCCACCGTGAACATCGACCTGGCGCGCGGCGAGCAGTTCGGTGAGGCCTTCAGGGCCGTGAACCCGCAGTGCACCGTGCCAGCCCTCGTGCTCGAGGATGGCCTGGTGCTCACCGACAATGCGGCCATTGCCGCTTACGCCGAGGCGCGCTGGCCGCGCCCGGCGCTGCTGGGCACGGGCCCGGCCGAGTGCGCGGAGGTGGCGAGCTGGCAGTGGCGCGTGGAGTTCGAAGGCCTGCTGGCGGTGGCCGAGGCCTTGCGCAACGGCTCGCCGGCGATGGCCAACCGGGCGCTGCCGGGCCCGCAGAACTACGAGCAGATCCCCGCGCTGGCCGAGCGCGGCCGCGCGCGCGTGGCGCAGTTCTTCGAGGTGCTCGAGGCGCGGCTGCAGGGCCGCGAGACGATCGCCGGCGGGGGTTTCAGCCTGGCCGACATCACGGCCGTGGTGGCGGTGGATTTCGCGCGCATCGTGCGCATCAAGCCCGGCGACGAGCACCCCAACCTGCGGCGCTGGCGCACCGCCATGGCGGCGCGGCCCTCGATGGCCCTGTGAGCCCTGTGAGCCCCATGAGCCCCTGCTCTGGGTGAGGCCCTTGCAAGCGGCACCCCAGTCCCTCAGGCTTCGAGAAAGCGCTCGGCCAGCCGCGTCCAGTAGGCCGCGCCGGTGGTGAGGATGTCGTCGTTGAAGTCGTACTTCGGGTTGTGCAGCATGGCGCCCTCCTCACCGTTGCCCAGGCGCAGGAAGCAGCCGGGCTTCTCCAGCAGGTAGTAGGCAAAGTCCTCACTGCCCGTCACGGGTGGGAAGGGCGCGATCACGCGAGCCGGGCCCACGAGTTCCTCGGCCACCTGGCGCGCAAAGGCCGTCTCGGCCTCGCTGTTGACCACCACCGGGTAGCCGCGCTCGTAATCGATCGTCACCTCCCCGCCGTAGCCCGCCACGTGCGCCGTGACGAGGGCGCGGATGCGCTGCTTGAGCAGATCGCGCACGCCTGCATCGAAGGAACGGATGGACAGCGCCAGCGTGGCTTCGTCGGGAATCACGTTGGCGGCCGACCCCGCGTGCAGCGCCCCGATCGTCACGATGGCCGTCTGGCGCGGGTCGATGTTGCGCGCCACCACGCTTTGCAGCGCCACCACCAGGCTGCCGGCGATGAGCACCGGGTCCACTGTCTGGTGCGGGCGCGCGGCGTGGCCGCCGCGCCCGTGCACCGTGATGCGGCAGGTGTCGGAAGCCGACATGAAGGGGCCGTGGCCGAAGCCGAGGGTGCCCTCGGGCACGCCCGGCGTGTTGTGCAGGCCGAAGATCGCGTCGCACGGAAAGCGCTCGAACAGGCCGTCGGCGATCATGCGCTGCGCGCCGCTGCCCGCACCCGCCTCCTCGGCCG
>JBJTVI010000415.1:0-2375 GCA_046081145.1 Rubrivivax sp. | reverse complement strand
GCCCACCATCCGGCAGCGTCCATGCCGGTGTCGAACAGGATGAGCTTGCCATCCGCCGCCGCCTGGGAAATCACCTTCGCCGGGCCACCGGCCAGGTCGCCCACCAGCCAGGCCACGGCGGTCAGGCCGATGAGGATGATGACGGTCTGGAACAGGTCGGTGAAGGCCACCGACCACATGCCGCCGAAGATGGTGTAGATCACCACAACGCCCGCACCGAGCATGATGGCTGTGCTGAGGTCCACCGCACCGCCGCTGAGCACATGGATCACCAGGCCCAGCGCAGTCAGCTGCGCCGAAGTCCAACCCAGGTAGGACAGCACGATGGCCACGCTGGTCAGCACCTCCACGCCCTTGCCATAGCGATGCTTGTAGAAGTCACCGATGGTCAGCAGGTTCATGCGGTAGAAGAGCCGCGCGAACAGCAGCGCCGCCAGCACCAGGCACACCGAGGCGCCGAAGGGATCACCCGGGATGCCCGACAGGCCATCCTTGGCGAAGGTGGCCGACACCGAGAGCACGGTCTCCGCCCCGAACCAGGTGGCAAAGACGCAAGCCACGTTCATGTACAGCGGCAGGCTGCGCCCGGCCACGAGGTAATCCTTGGCTCCGTGCACGCGCCGCGCGGCCAGCAGCCCGATGGTGATCGTGAGCGCCAGGTAGAGAACGACGAAGGTGATCAGCACGGCACGCTCCAGGCAGGGGGATGACGAAAGCGGGCCGCAGTGTAGCGGGGCCCCGGGCAGCCTTCAGGCGCTCAGAAATGCCCATGCAAGCACCGTGCCCACCACGAACCCCAGCCCCGTGAGCAGCACCGCCTGCACCAGGCGGTGGGTTCGCCGCTGCTGCTCCAGGAGTGCCGCCAGGTGCCGCTCGGCCTGCGTCGGCCCGGCCGGCGGCTGCAGGGCCGCATGCACGAGGCGGGGCAGCTCGGGCAGCAGGTGCGCGTAGCGGGGCGCCTCCACCTTCAGGCGCTCGAGCAGCTGGCGCCAGCCCACCTGCTCGCTCATCCAGCGCTCCAGGAAAGGCTTGGCCGTGGTCCAGAGGTCCAGCTCCGGGTCGAGCTGGCGACCCAGCCCCTCCACGTTGAGCAGCGTCTTCTGCAGCAGCACCAGCTGGGGCTGGATCTCGACATCGAAGCGGCGAGAGGTCTGGAACAGCCGCAGCAGCACCTGGCCCAGCGAGATGTCCTTGAGCGGGCGCTGGAACTGCGGCTCGCACACCGCGCGGATCGCGCTCTCCAGGGCGTCCACGCGGGTGGCTGGCGGCACCCAGCCGGATTCCACGTGCAGCTCGGCCACGCGCCGGTAGTCGCGCCGGAAGAAGGCCACGAAGTTCTGCGCCAGGTACTGCTTGTCGCGATCCGTCAGCGTGCCGACGATGCAGAAGTCGAGCGCCACGTAGCGCCCGAAGGTCTCGGGCGCCAGGCTCACCTGGATGTTGCCCGGGTGCATGTCGGCGTGGAAGAAGCCGTCGCGAAAGACCTGCGTGAAGAAGATCGTGACGCCATCGCGAGAGAGCTTCTTGAGGTCCACCCCCGCCTCGCGCAGCCGGTCGAGCTGGGCAATGGGCACCCCCGTCATGCGCTCCATCACGATCACGCTCGGGGTGCACAGCTCCCACCCCATCTCGGGCACCAGCACCAGGTCCAGCCCGGCCATGTTGCGGCGCAGCTGCGCCGCGTTGGCGGCCTCGCGCACGAGGTCGAGCTCGTCGTGCAGGTAGGTGTCGAACTCGGCCACCACCTCGCGCGGGCGCAGCCTGCGCCCGTCGGCGCTGGCGCGCTCGACCCACCGCGCCAGCGTGTGCAGCAGCGCCAGGTCGCGTTCGATCTCCTGGAGCATGCCCGGGCGCAGCACCTTGACGGCCACCTCGCGGCCGCCGTGCAGCCGGGCGAAGTGCACCTGCGCGATCGAGGCGCTGGCCACCGGCTCGGCCTCGAAGTGCTCGAAGACGGCCTCCACCGGACGGCCCAGCGCCCGCTCCACCTCGGCACGCGCCGCCTGGGCCGGGAAAGGCGGGACCTGGTCCTGCAGCCTGGCAAGCTCCTCGGCGAGGTCGGCACTCAGCAGGTCGCGCCGCGTCGAGAGCACCTGTCCGAACTTGACGAAGATGGGCCCCAGGTGCTCGAGCGCCTGGCGCAACCGCGCGCCGCGCGGCTGCTCGAAGCGCCGGCCGACGGTGAGCGCCCACACGAGCAGGCGCACCCCGCGCTGGCGAAACCCGCCCAGCGCCATCTCGTGCACACCGAACCGAAGCAGCGTGAGGACGATCGTCAGCAGCCGGGACAGGCGCCTCACCGCGTGCCCTCGCGCGGCCGCAGGCTGCCCACGAGCGCCGAGACGAGGCCCGCCAGCGCCCGGGCGGGGCCGACG
>JBJTVI010000414.1:0-2391 GCA_046081145.1 Rubrivivax sp. | reverse complement strand
CGGCGCGACTGGGCCAGCAGCACCAGGTGCGCGCCGCCGCCGGCCAGCCGCATCTCCGCGCCGATGATGAGGTGCAGCCCCTGGCGCCGCGCCTCGCCGTGCGCCCGCACCACGCCGGCCAGCGAGCATTCGTCGGTCAGCGCGAGCGCCGTGTAGCCCAGGGCGCGGGCGCGCGCCACCAGTTCCTCGGGGTGCGAGGCCCCGACGAGGAAACTGAAGTTGCTGCGGCAGTGCAGCTCGGCGTAGGCGGGGAGCATGGGCGCAGGGCGCAAGGGGGGGTCTGATACTGTACATCCATACAGCCGTTTGTCTGCCGCCTGCCGCGTACACGCCTCGAGCCACCCCTGCTGCGCACCGCGCAAGGCCACAGGCCGCCCAAGCGGGCCGCTCGCGCCAATAATGGGGCCATGAGGATCTTCACCGTCTTGCCGCTGGTGGCCCTCGGGGTGCTGGCCTCCGGGCTGGCGCTGCCCGGGCAGCTGGCCGTGCTGCTGGCCTGCGTGCCGGCCCTGCTGGCGGCGGTGGCCGCCTCGGTGCACCACGCCGAGGTGATCGCGCACAAGGTGGGCGAGCCCTACGGCACGATCGTGCTGGCGCTGGCCGTCACCGTCATCGAAGCCGCCCTCGTGCTGTCGATCATGCTCGCCGGTGGGGCCAACGCCGCCGCGGTGCCGCGCGACACCGTCTACTCGGCCGTGATGATCATCTGCACCGGTGTGGTGGGCGTGTGCATCCTGCTGGGCGGCCTGCGCCACCGCGAGCAGAGCTTTCGCATCGAGGGCACGAACTCCGGCCTGGCGGCCCTGGCCGCGCTCTCGGTGCTGGTGCTCGTGATGCCCTCGCTCACCACGAGTTCGCCCGGGGCCACCTACACGCATTCGCAGCTCGTCTTCGTGGCCCTCTCGTCGCTGGCGCTGTGGGTGGTGTTCGTCTTCATCCAGACCGTACGCCACCGCGATTACTTCCTGCCCGCCGCGGCACCGGCCGACGAGACGGTGCATGCCCCGCCGCCAAGCGCCGGTGCGGCCTGGGCGAGCTTCGTGCTGCTGCTGGTGGCCCTCGTGGCCGTGGTGGGCCTGGCCAAGGTGCTCTCGCCCTCGCTGGAGCGGCTGGTGGCGCACTGGGAACTGCCCAAGACAGTGGTGGGCATCCTGATCGCCATGATCGTGCTGCTGCCCGAGACCTGGGCCGCCATCCGCGCCGCACGCGCCGACCGCTTGCAGACGAGCATGAACCTGGCCATCGGCTCGGCGCTGGCGAGCATCGGCCTGACGATCCCGGTGGTGGTGGTGGCCGCGGTGCTGCTGGACCTCCCGCTCGTGCTCGGCGTGGACGCCAAGGACGTGGCACTGCTGACGCTGACCTTCCTCGTGGGCGCGATCACGCTGGGCTCGGGCCGCACGAACATGATGCAAGGCGCCGTGCACCTGGTGATCTTCGCGGCGTTCCTCTTTCTCACGCTGGTGCCCTGAGGCAAGTGCTTCGACCCCGGCCGAGCGGCCTGGCGGCGGCCCGTGGCGGCGGCCCAAGGCAGCCGGAGAAAGCCCCAGGCGCTGGCCGAGCGCAGTTTTCCGGCCCAATCCGCGGTAGATTTCCGGCATGACCGCGCGCTCGCTCGCCGACGACGCCCCGCCCGTGCTCTCGCCCAGGCGGGCCGGCACGCGCCGCGCCCGGGTCGACACGCGCCCGGCCGGGCCGGCTGCACCCGAGGAAGGTGCGCCCACCTCGTTCGCGGCCCTCACGCAGCGCCTGTCCTACCTCTCGGCGGCCGACCTCGCCCACGTGCGCGAGGCCTACCGCTTCGCCGACGAGGCCCACCTCGGCCAGTATCGAGCCAGCGGGGAGCCCTACATCACGCACCCTATCGCGGTGGCCGGGCTGTGCGCCGATTGGCGGCTCGATGTGCAGGCCATCATGGCTGCGCTGATGCACGACGCGATGGAGGATTGCGGCGTCACCAAGCCTGAGCTGATCCGCCGCTTCGGCGCGCCCACGGCCGACCTCGTCGATGGCCTGACCAAGCTCGACCGGCTGCAGTTCAACACGCGCGAGGAGAGCCAGGCCGAATCCTTCCGCAAGATGCTGCTGGCGATGGCGCGCGACGTGCGCGTCATCCTCGTCAAGCTCGCCGACCGGCTGCACAACATGCGCACGCTCGAGGCCATGGCGCCGGCGCGGCGCCAGCGCATCGCCGCCGAGACGCTCGAGATCTACGCCCCGATCGCGCATCGCCTGGGCCTGGACCAGACCTTCCGCGAACTGCAGGACCTCGCCTTCGCGAGCCTGCACCCCTGGCGCCACACCACGCTCTTGCGGGCGCTGCAGCGCGCCGGGGGCAACCGACGCGACATCGTCGAGCGCGTGCGCCGCGACGTGCAGCGCGCCTTCGGG
>JBJTVI010000413.1:0-2114 GCA_046081145.1 Rubrivivax sp. | reverse complement strand
GGCGATGCCGGGCTGCCCGACCTGGTGGCCAACTCCTGGGTGGTGAGCCAGCAGCAGCAGTACCTGCAGGCGCTGAAGAACCTGGGCATCAAGGGCTTCCGCATCGATGCGGCCAAGCACATGCCCAATGGCCACATGAATGCCGTGCTCACGCCCGCCATCAAGAGCGGAATGCACGTCTTCGGCGAGATCATCACCAGCGGCGGCGTCGGCAACGCCGAGCACGACCTGTTCCTGGGTCCCTACCTGGCGGGCACGGATCACGGCGCCTACGACTTCCCGCTGTTCGCGCAGATCCGCAGCGCCTTCAGCGTCGGGGGTTCGATGAGCCAGCTCGTCGACCCGGGCGCCTACGGTCAGGCGCTGCCGGCGGCGCGCGCGGTCACCTTCACGGTCACGCACGACATCCCCAACAACAGCGGCTTCCGCTGGCAGATCATGGACCCGACCGACGAGACGCTGGCCTATGCCTACGTGCTCGGACGCAACGGCGGGGTGCCAATGGTCTATTCGGACAACAACGAGAGCGGCGACAACCGCTGGGTGAACGCGTGGAACCGCACCGACCTGCGGGCCATGATCCGCTTCCACAACACCGTGCAGGGCAGCGACATGCAGGTGCTCTCGCACGGGCAGTGCCACCTGTTGTTCCGGCGCGGCAGCCAGGGCATCGTCGGCATCAACAAGTGCGGCAGCTCGGTAAGCGTGAACGTGAGCATGAGCAACAGCGTGCTGTGGTGGAACGTCAACTACACCGACACGCTCGGGTCGGGCAACGTGGTGCGCATCACCGGCGCCAACCACGCGTTCACGCTGCCGGCGCGGGGCGCGCGCATGTGGCTGCGCTGAGCCGGCTCAACGCCGCGCCCTGTCGGCGCGCCTATCGTGCGGTCGCACCATGCTTGAAGGAGCGATCGCATGAAGACCTTCCTGTTGTTCATCTCGGTCCTGTGCGTCGTCGCGCCACGTTGGGCGGCGGCCAGCCCCGCGCTGGCCGAGGAGAAACAGTGCCTGGGCTGCCACGCGCTGGCCACCGACGGCGCGGGGCCCTCGTTCCAGCGCATCGGCCGCGCCTGGCGGGGTCACTCCGATGCCGAGAAGATCCTGGTGCGCACCATCCGCCGGGGCAGTGCAAGCACGGACGGCCCGCACTGGGACAAGGCAACCATGCCCGACATGAAGGAGCGCCCGCTGGTCAACGAGGTCGAGGCGTACCGGCTGGCACGCTGGATCCTCGAGCAGTAGCGGGCCACGCCGGCCGGCTCGTCAGCGCAGCAGCGCCTTCAGGCGGTACAGCGCCTCCAGCGCCTCGCGCGGGGTGAGGGTGTCGGGGTCCACGCGCGCGAGTTCGGCCTCCACGGCGCTGGGCTCGGGGGTGGCCGGGGCGGGGGCGGGCGCGAACAGGTCCACCTGCTCGCGGCCTTGCGCGGCCTTGGCCTCCAGCGCCTCGAGCGTGGCCCGCGCCTGCCGCACCACGGCGGCCGGCATGCCCGCCAGCCGCGCCACCTGCACGCCGTAGCTGCGGCTGGCAGGGCCGGGCTCCAGCTGGTGCAGGAACACGATGTCGTGGCCGCTTTCCACCGCGCCCACGTGCAGGTTGATGGCGCGCTCGTGCCGCGCCGGGAACTCGGTGAGCTCGAAGTAGTGCGTGGCGAACAGCGTGAAGCTGCGGTTGCGGTCGTGCAGCTGCTGCGCGATGGCGCCGGCCAGCGCCAGGCCGTCGAAGGTGCTGGTGCCGCGCCCGATCTCGTCCATCAGCACCAGGCTGTGCTCGGTGGCCGAGTGCACGATGGCCGCCGCCTCGGTCATCTCGAGCATGAAGGTGGACTGCGCGTTGGCCAGGTCGTCGGCGGCGCCGATGCGGGTGTGGATGGCGTCCACCGGCCCGAGCCGGCACTGCTGCGCCGGCACGTAGGAGCCCATGGCCGCCAGCAGCACGGTCAGCGCCACCTGGCGCATGAAGGTGCTCTTGCCGCCCATGTTGGGGCCCGTGATGACCAGCATGCGGGTCGCGGCGTCGAGCGCGAGGTCGTTCGGGACGAAGGGCGCATCGAGGAAACGCTCGACGACCGGATGGCGACCGCCCGTGATGCGCAGCACGGGCCGATCGGTGA
>JBJTVI010000412.1:0-11026 GCA_046081145.1 Rubrivivax sp. | reverse complement strand
CCCACAGCCCGAAGTGCGTGCGCCCGGCGCGCACCACGGCCCCGAGGTCGTGCGCCTGCTCGGCCGCGGCATAGAGCGCATCGATCGCGCCCGCGTGCTGCACACGCGTGGCCGCGCGTACGTGGCCTTGGGCATCTTCCTGCACGAGCAGCAGCTGCCCGCGGTGCCAGGCCCGCTGGGTGGCGGCCGGCCAATTCGCCGCGCGCAGCGTCACGCCCGCTGCGATGTGGCTGAAGCGCAGGGTCGAAGGTGTCGCCGCCTCGGGTGCCACCGGCTCGAGCGCGAGCGCACCTGCGGCCCCTTGAGCCGGCTCGCCCACCGACACGCGCAGCCCTCCCAGGGGCGCATGCAGGAGCCGAAAGCGCGTGCCGCCTTCAGCCTGCATGCCTGCCCAGCGCAGCGTGGTGGCGTCCAGCCAGGCGGCCCGGGCCTGGGCGGCGTCGCCCGCGAGCGCCGGAGTCTCTCGCAGCGTGCGGGCCGCGGGCACGCCCGGGCCGTCGGCGCAATCTGCCTGGGCGGGTGACGCCCGCCCGGGCGTGCTCCAGGCCAGGGCGCAGGCCAGCGCGCCAGTCAGCGCGAAGGCGCGGGCGGCGCCCACGGCGAGCGCCCGTGCCCCCGGGCGGGTCTCACTGGCGCAGGCGCCAGGCGCGGGCAGCAGGGCAAGGCAGTGGTTCAACGGCAGCATGGGCCAGATGCTAATGAAACAAAACTACATTGCCCACGGAAATTCCCCGTAATGCGTCCGAGAACTGGCAGGGGCGCGCTTGTTCATCCCTTGTAGTTCCACTACATTGCTCGGGCTGCCCCTGCACGGCGCCCTTGCCCTCGCACCTTCGCACCCTGACCGCACGATGAAGCGTCCCTGGCTGGCCATCCTGGCGTCGGTGTGCATGGGCGCCACTTGTGTCGCACCGCCCGCGGCCACCGCCAAAGAGCCCGCCCAGGCGCCGCGCGCCGTCCCGCTCGCGCCTGCAGGGGCGACGCCGGGCCGCCTCATGCGTCTGCCGCCCCACTGGGAGCGCGGTGCCTTCATGGAAATCTTCGTGCGCGCCTACCAGGACAGCGACGGCGACGGTGTGGGCGACCTGCGCGGGCTGATCTCGCGCCTGGACTACCTGCGTGACCTGGGCATACGCGGCATCTGGCTGATGCCGATCCAGAAGAACGCCGACGGCGACCACGGCTACGCCACCACCGACTACCGCGCCATCGACCCCGCCTACGGCACGCTGGCCGACTTCGACGAACTCATCGCGCAGGCCCACCGCCGCGGCATCGGCGTGATCGTCGACTACGTCGTCAACCACAGCGCCGCCGAGCACCCCTTCTTCGTCGAGGCGCGGCGCAACCCGGCCAGTCCCTACCGCAACTGGTACGTCTGGTCGCAGGAGATGCCCGCGGGCTGGGATATCTGGGGCAAGAACCCCTGGTACCACACGGCCTCCGAACCCTGGCTCTTCAAGGGCGAGCCCAAGGACCTCCCGGCCCCGCCGGCAGGCGCGCGCGACTTCTACTTCGGCACCTTCGGCCCGCACATGCCCGACTTCGACCTGCGGCGCGAGGAGGTGGTGCAGTACCACCTGGAGAGCCTGCGCTTCTGGCTCGACAGGGGCCTGGCCGGCTACCGGCTCGACGCCGTGCCGCACATGATCGAGAACTCGGCGAAGGACTGGAACGACCAGCCCGAGAGCCGCCGCCTGAGCAAGCGGTTGCAGGATGCGATCCGTGCCTACCCGGGGCGCATGGTGGTGTGCGAGGCCACCGCCGAGCCGCAGGCCTATGGTGACCCCGCGGTGTGCGGCGGGGCCTTCGCCTTCGGCTTCGTGCACCACTACGTGCAGGCCGCGCGAGGGGACCCGCGCTCGGTGGCCGCGCTGGCCGAGTACTGGAAGCGCGCCTCGCCCACCATGGCCACCTTCGTCTCCAACCATGATCGCTTTGCCGGCGAGCGCCTGTGGGACCAGGTGGGCGGCGACGCGGCAGCCTACAAGGTGGCCGCCGCCGGCTACCTGCTGCAGCCCGGCACCCCCTACATCTACTATGGCGAGGAGGTGGGGATGGGCGGTGTGCGGCAGCTCGAGGGCGACCTTCCGCTGCGCTCGCCGATGAGCTGGACGGCCGACCCCACGCGCGCGGGCTTCACCACCGGCACGCCCTTTCGGCCCATCGCCCCGAACGTGGCGGGCTACAACGCCCAGGCGCAGGCCGCCGATCCGCAGTCCATACTCGGCTTCTACAAGGCCATGATCGGACTGCGCAACACCTACCCCTCGATCGCGCGCGGGCGCTTCGAGCACGGCTTTGCCGACGGGCTGCTGCTGGGCTTCCAGCGCGCGCTGGGCGAGGAGCGCATGCTGGTGCTGATCCACTACGGCACCGAGCCGGCCACGGCCTGGGTGCGAGACCTTCCCCCCGGGGCGCGGCTGGAGGCGGCCTGGCCGCGTGACGGCGCCGCGGCACGAGGAGCCGGGTCGGCGCTGCGCGCCGATGCGCAGGGCACGCTGGCGCTGACGATGGCCCCGCAGTCGGTGCGGGTCTTGCGCGTGCAGGGGAAGGCCTTGCCGCGCGCGGCCGCCGCGGCCCGATGATCACCCGCGTGCCGGTGGCCGACCCGGGCAGCACGCTGCCCGCGCACTGGCACCGCGGCGCCTTCCTGCAGATCTTCGTGCGCGCCTGGCGCGATGGCAACGGCGACGGCATCGGCGACCTGCGCGGCCTCATCGAGGGGCTGCCCTATGTCCAGGCGCTGGGCGTATCGGGCATCTGGCTCATGCCCCTGCACCCGAGCCAGGATGGCGACCATGGCTACGCCGTGACGGACTACCGCGCCATCCACCCCGACTACGGCACGCTGGAGGATTTCGATACGCTGCTGCGCGAAGCCCACGCCCGCGGCATCGGCGTGATCCTCGACTACGTGATCAACCACAGCGCGGCCGAGCACCCGCTGTTCGAGCTCTCCCGCAGCGGCCCGCAGAGCCCCACGCGAGACTGGTACCTGTGGTGCGACGAGCACCCCGCGGGCTGGCGCATCTACGACAACGACCCCTGGCGTCGCGACGGGGCGGGCTCGTACTTCGCGGCCTTCTCGCGCCACATGCCCGACTTCAACTGGCTCAACCCGGACGTGGTGGCCTGGCACCACGACAACCTGCGCTTCTGGCTCAACCGCGGCGTGGACGGGTTTCGTTTCGACGCGGTGGGCCACCTCGTGGAAAACGGCCCGAGCCAATGGGATTGCCAGCCCCAGAACTACCCCATCATGGCCGGCATTCGCGCGCTGCTCGACGGCTACGCGCATCGCTTCATGGTGTGCGAGGCCCCGGGCGACCCCGAAGGCTTCACGCGCATGGGCGGCAGCGCGTTTGCCTTCGACCTCAACCGCGACCTCGTGGCCTTTGCGCGCGGTGGAGCCGCTGCCGCGGGCGCGGCGGCGCGCGTGGCGCGCCACTTCGAGCGCGCGCCGCATGCCCTGAGCACGCTGCTGTCCAACCACGACAGCTTTGCCGGGCAGCGGGTGGCCGATCAGCTGCGCGGCCAGGCTGCGGCGCTGCGCCTGGCCGCCGCCGCCTGCCTGCTGCTGCCGGGCACGCCCTTCGTCTACTACGGCGAGGAGATCGGCATGTCGGGCCATCCGGCGCTGCCGGGCGATCTGGCGCTGCGCACGCCAATGAGCTGGAGCGACTGCCCCCGTACCGCCGGCTTCACCACCGCCCGGCCGTTTCGACCCCTTTCGGCCAACGCCGGCACGCACAACGTGGCGGCGCAGCAAGACGCGCCGGGCTCGCTCCTGTCTTTCTACCGCGCGCTCATCGGGCTGCGCCGCTCGCGCGCCTCGCTGCTGCGCGGCGACTACCGCGTGTGTGCACTCGAGGGGGCAGCCTGGGCCTTCGCGAGGCGGCTCGGTGCTCAGTGCACGGTGGTGGCGTTCAATGCCCGCGCCACGCCGACGCGGCTGAAGCTTTCCGGCATGTCCGGCCCGTCCAGCCCGTCCGGCCGGCTGCGCCCGCTGCTGGCGCAGCCGGCAGCGGGCCCCTGCGCCGCCGATGCGCCGCTGGAGCTGCCTGCGCGCAGCGTGGCGGTCTTCGCGCTGGAGTAGGGCGCGGGCCCCTCAGGGGCTCAGCCGCAGCGGGTCCAGGTACTGCACCCGGTAATCCTCGAAGGGCAGGGTGTCGGCCAGCTCGCGCCGTCGCTGCTCGGCCAGCGATTCCTGTGCCGCGCGCTGCAGCCGCTGCGTGACCTCCGGATCGATGGGCGCCGCCAGCAGCGCCTCGCGCACAGCCTGCGAGCGGCTGCGGCCGAAGTGCCGAAAGCATCCGCCGTGTTCGGCCGTGATGGCCGCCAGCGCGCGCGCCGAAGGCGTGCGCGCGGGGTCGGCGAGCCGCCCGCGCGCCAGCGCCAGGGCCTGCACGTGGGCATCCGTGTGCTGCTGGGCGTCCAGCCGCGCGGCGATGGGCGAGCATTCGTCGAGCAGCTGCGCGCCCCACTCCAGGAGCCCCACGGTCTCGGCGCCGCGCTCGAGCTTGAGCCCCGGCTCGCGCCCGCTGGAGGCCGTGCGGTGCTGGTTGCGCGCCATCGCCACCGATTCCTGCGGCGTATCGGGCGGGCTTTCGGCCAGCAGGCAGTGCAGCAGGAGCACGTCCAGAAAGCGCATCGTCGGCTCGGCGATGCCCGTGACCTCGAAGGGGTCGAGGTCCATCAGCCGCACCTCCACGTACTCCACGCCGCGCTCGCGCAGCGCGTGCAGCGGCCGCTCGCCCGTGCGGATCGTGCGCTTGGGGCGGATGATCCCGTAGAACTCGTTTTCGATCTGCAGCAGGCTCGTGGCGAGCTGGTTGTACTCGCCCCCGGGGTTGCGCACGCCGATGGCCTCATAGGGCGGGTGCGGCGTGGTGAGTGCGCCATGCAGCGACGCCGCGTAGCCCTCCAGGCAGTTGTAGCTCACGTTGAGCGCGGCCTGCGCATCGCTCTGGTATCCCAGGCGACCCATGCGCAGCGAGGTGGCGTGCGGCAGGTGGAAGGTGTCCGGGCCCAGCGGTTCGAGCGCGTGCGCGCGGCCCTGCACGAAGCTTGCGCACACCGCGGGGGAGGCGCCGAAGAGGTACAGCAGCAGGAAGCCGTGGCGGCGGAAGTTGCGGATGAGGGCGAAGTATTCCTCGTTGGACAGCCCCGGCAGCGACCAGTTGTAGTGGATGCCCGAGATCGTCTGCATGCGCCGGCCGTAGCGGTGCCCCAGGCCCATGCGGTAGACGCTCTTGGCGCGCCCGACGTTGGAGGTGCCGTAGCGACCGATGGGAATCGTCTCGTCGGTGGGCAGCACGCAGGGCATGCTCGAGGCCCACATCCGCTCCTCGCCGATCGCGCGCGCGACGAACTGGTGCAACTCCAGCAGCTCGCGCGCGCAATCAGCCGGCGCCACGTGCGCACCGGTGATGAGCTCGAGCTGCGACTCGCTGTAGTCGGTGGTGATGCACGGGTGCGTGAGGGCCGAGCCGAGCGCGCGCGGGTGCGGCGTGAGGGCGAGCATGCCGTCCGCATTCGTGCGCAGGCTCTCCTTTTCCACGCCGCGGCGCATGCCGGCCAGGCGTTCGGGGGACAGCGCCTGCAGGCGCGCGAGGAGGGTGTCGGGAGCAGAGGTCATCCCGACCATCATAGGAGAGACGTGTGAAAGCTGCGCTGGCCGTGCGCAGGTGCGCGCGATGCGCCGTGACGGGCCGTGCGCGGACCGTCCGGATCAGCTCCCCGCCTCGCGCATCGCCTGCGCGAGCTCGTCCTGCCCCTGGCCTTGCAGCATCTGCGCGGCGTTCAGCCGGTCGCGCGGCTCGCGGTTCTGGCTGAGCTTGGACTTGCCCACCAGCCGCTGCAGCACGATCTCCAGCCCGACGATGTTGGCCAGCATGGTGTCGAGGTAGTCGGGCGGGGCCTCGCCCATCTTCCAGGGCCGAGGTTCGCTCGCCTCGTGGTGGCGCGTGAGACGCGCCACGAGGGCGCGCACCCAGCGGTCGTTGTCGTGCACGGTGACGGTGCCGTAGGCATGCACCACCTCGTAGTTCCAGGTCGGCACCTGGCGGTGCGTCTCGTGCTTGCTCGGGTACCAGTTGGGCGACACATAGGCCTGCGCCCCGCGAAAGATCACCATCACCTCGGTTCCAGTGGGGCAGCGCTGCCACAGTGAGTTGGCGCGCGCCACGTGCGCCGAGAGCGTGCCCGCCGGGCCGGCATCGGGGTCGAACTCGAAGGGCACGTGGTCGGCATCGAGCCCCTCCGGGCCATGCGTGACGATGGCGCCGAGCGGGTGCTCGCGGATGATGCGGTGCAGGCTCTGCGTGCTCTCGGGCGCGAAGTGCGGGGGCAGGTACATGCCGGTGTCTCCTTGTGCCTGCAAGAATAAGGCAATGTCCAAGCCCGATCCCACGCCCGCCGACGACCCCGCTGCGAGCCCCGACAACCGCGGCGCAGGCCCGGGCACCGGCGCGACGCCTGTGGCCGGCGACCCGGCGCGCCCGCTGGCTGGCGTGCGCGTGGTGGAGTTCTGCCAGATCGCCTCGGGGCCTTATTGCGGGATGCTGCTGGCCGACTTCGGCGCCGAGGTGCTGAAGGTCGAGCCACCCGAGGGCGACGCGATGCGCACCTGGCCGCCGCTGAGTGCCGGCTACAGCGAAAACTTCGCGAGCCTGAACCGCGGCAAGCGCTCGATCGCTCTCGACCTCAAGGACCCGGCCGACCTCGAGGTGGCGCGCGCGCTCGCGCTGCAGGCCGACGTGGTGCTGGAAAACAGCCGCCCCGGCGCGATGCAGCGCCTGGGCCTGGGCTGGGACTGGTTTGCGCCGCGCCGACCGCAACTCGTCTACTGCTCCATCTCGGCCTACGGCCAGGACGGCCCGCGCGGCGCCGAGGGCGGCTTCGACCTCACGATCCAGGCCGCCGCTGGCGTCATGAGCGTCACGGGTGAGGCCGACGGCGCGCCCGTGAAGGCCGGCGTGCCGCTGGCCGATTTCGCCAGCGGCCTGTACGCGGCCTATTCGATCGCGGCGCTGATCGCGCGGGTGCGCTCAGGCGGCCCGGGCGGGCAAATCGATGTGCCGATGTTCGCAGCCACCCTGGGCATCTCCGCGCTGCAGACGAGCGAGTACTTCGGCACCGGGCGCGACCCGCGCAAGCTCGGCTCGGCGCACCCGCGCAACGCGCCCTACCAGGCCTATGCCGCCTCCGACGGGTGGTTCGCCATTGCGGCGGGCAACCAGAAGCTCTGGGCCAGCGTGTGCGAGGTGGTGGGGGAGCCGCAGTGGCTCGCCGATCCACGCTTTGCCAGCCCAACGCTGCGCGCCCGGCACCAGGTGGAGCTGGCCGAGCTGCTCGCGCCGCACTTTGCGCGCCAGCCAGTGGCCCACTGGCTCACGGCCTTCGCGCGCGCGGGCGTGCCCTGCGCGTCGATCAATGGCTACGGTGCCGCGCTGGCCGATCCGCAGGCCGAGCACCTGCAGCTCGTGCGCGCACAGCAGCTGCCCGGGGGCCACGCCACGCGCACGGTGGGTTGTCCCGTGCGCATCGATGGCCAGGTGCCTGACGTGGACACACGCCCGCCCGCGCTCGACGAGCACGGCACCGAGCTGCGCGCCCGCGCGGCCGCTGCGCCACTCAGCACAGCCCAGGAGGGAGCCTCGCGATGAACTCCACGCACCTCGACCCCCTCGCGCCGCTGCGCGAGTTCGTCGTCACGATGACGCGCCTCGTCTCGCGCACCGATGACGAGCGCGTGCTGCTGGCCGAAGGCCGGCAGGCGCTGGCGCGGCTGATCGCCGCCGACGCCTGGCTGCCCGAGGCCTGCGCGCAGCCGCGCAGTGACCGCTACGCGCAGTACCTGCTGCACTGCGACGCGCTGGAGCGCTTCAGTGTCGTGAGCTTCGTCTGGGGCCCCGGCCAGCGCACGCCCGTGCACGACCATACCGTGTGGGGCCTGGTGGGCGTGCTGCGCGGGGCCGAGCGCTGCGAGGAGTACACCGCGCCTGCCCCGGCTCCACAGGCCACCGGCCGCACGCACCTCATGCACGTGGGCGACATCGAGGCCGTCTCGCCCACCGTGGGCGACTGGCACCGCGTGGGCAGCGCGCGTGAGGACGGCACCACCGTCAGCATCCACGTCTACGGAGCCAACATCGGCGCGGTGCGACGTCATCGCGCCGACGACACGGGTGCGATCCTCGACTTCGTCTCCGGCTACGACGCCCCGCAGCTGCCCAACCTCTGGGATCGATCGGCCGTGTGCGGCAGGCGCTGGCCGCACAGCCGCCGGCCGCGGGCGGGGGCGTGGGCGCAATCGGAGATCGCGCCTGATGGCCATCCAGGCGCGCCGCGAGGCCGGTACCGTCACGCTCGAGCTCGCCCGGCCCGATCGCGGCAACGCACTGGGCGAGGCGGTGGTCGAGGCCCTGCTCGAGCAGGTGCGCACGGCGCTGGCCGATGACACCGTGCACACGCTCGTGCTGCGCAGCCAGGGCCGGCACTTCTGCACGGGCCTGGACCTGTCGGACCTGCAGACCTCCACCGACGCGCAGTGGCTGCACCGCCTCGTGCGCATCGAGACGCTGCTGGCCACGATCTGGGCCGCCCCCAAGCGCACGGTGGCCGTCGCGCAGGGCCGCACCTGGGGCGCCGGGGCGGACCTGTTCGCCGCCTGCGAGGTGCGGGTCGCCTTGCCGGGGGCCACCTTCCGGTTCCCGGGCGCGCGTTTCGGCATCGTGCTCGGCACGCGGCGCCTGGCCGCGCGCCTGGGCGAGGTGCGGGCGCGCCGTCTCGTCACCGAAGGCGGCGAGCTCGACGCGGTGCAGGCGCAGGCCTGGGGCCTGGCGGACGCCAACGAGGAGACAGTGCTGCCCGACCCGGTGGTCGGTGCCCGCACGGCCGCCGCGATCCGCCTGGCCACGCGGGTGGGCGAGGAGGCCGCGCTGGCGGCAGACCTGGCCGCGCTCGTGCGCTCGGCGGCCGAGCCTGGCTTGCGCGCGCGGATGGCAGCCTATGTCACGACCTTGCGCGGCCCGTGACACCCGCGGGCCTGCTGCCTGAGGGGGTGCCCGCACTCCAGCCTCGGCTCGAGCAGCCGATAAAGGAGGGATGAAATGGGTGTTCACGGCCATGGGCGTGGCCGTCATCGTGGCTCTTGCCTGGCCCTCCGCGAAGAAGCCGTCTCGCCAGATCGCGCTGCCCGCCGCGCTGGAACCCGCCGACGCGGCTGGCCCGGGTCGTCTGGCCGCCTCGACCGGTCGTGGCGGTCAGGTCCAGCAGTTCGTCGATGAGGAACTGCTGGACCGCCAGGTGACGCTGTCGAGCCTGGCCGAGCCAGGCGTCTACACGGTCGTCGCGTTCACCTCGGTGCACTGCGGCCTGTCGCAGTGGCTCGAGCGGCACCTGCCCGCTCTGGTCTCGGCCCGGCGTGATGTGGTGGTGAAGAACGTGCGCGTCTTCAGCGGCAGCATCGTGTTCACCGACAAGAAGGAGTCCGCCGCCTGGAAGGCTCGTCGCGAGGCCGTGAGCAAGCGCTTCAACCTGGACTGGGGCCCCAAGGTCTACGTGTACGGTCCGGACGGCTCCCCGATCATCGGAGAGCGCAGCAAGGGCGACGAAGGCTACCGCTACCTGCGCCGCTGGATCCAGGCCGAGGTGCCGGGCGTCTGAGGCGGTCAGTCCGTGCGGTTCTTCGGTGACGAAGGCGCAGGCGTCGTCGTGTCGCTCGCGGCGTGACTGTGGCGTCTCCACGTGGGTGGGGACGAGCCTAGAGGTCTTGGCCTGAGAGGTCGCGCCACCAGTCCCCCACCGTGGCCCGGGTGTCCAGGCTCCAGGGCCCTGAGCCCTCGGCTGCCGCGCGGATCGCGGCCCGCTCGGGTACGGCCTGACTGGCGTAGCGGATGAATTTGGCCCGGACCGCCTGCCGGTCGAGCGGATGGCCGGCATCGCCATCGATCGAGTCCACGCAGACGTGCATCCGCTGGCCACGTGTCAGCTCCACCTCCAGTTCGACCGCGCGACGGCCGTGCAGGCCCAAGCTGGCGTCAGCCTCGAGTTCGACCAGACCCTCCAGGCGGCGCATGCGGGGGTCGCTGAAGGTCGGCTCCCGGTAGGCCGACACATCCAGGTCTCCCAGCACGAGCGCGACGGCCAGCCCGAAGCTCAGGCTGAACTGGGCCTGGATAGGGGCGCGCGGAGAGCGGTTACCGCAATAGGTGAGGGCTTCCGGATAGGCTCGCAGCACCACGCGCTGCACCTGCGAGGGATCGACGCCTCGGTCGCCGAGGCCGGGCCACTGCGCGCGGATCGCCTGCGCGGCGCAGATGCCGTAGTGCACGTGCCGCACGGCCGGCCAGCGCTTGAGGTACCCCTCCTGCAGCAGCCACCCCTCGGCCGGATCCAGCCCGCCCAGTGTCTCGCGCCCAAGTGCGAGACGGGCATGCGCCTCCACGGCACCGCGCGGTGCGCATACGCCGGAGGTGGCGGCCATCGCCGCGTGGACGCCCAGCGAGGCCGCATGCCCGAGGTAGGTGTTGCGGCCGTCGGCGCCCTGCTCGATCGGCAGATACAGGCCGAAGGGCAGCTGGGCGGCGGCCAGCTCGACGGCTGCTCTGACGGTTGCCGCATGGCCCCCCAGCAACCGGGCCGCCGCCGCTGCCGAACCCAACGCCGGCCAGCCGGCGTCCACGTGCATGCCGGGCTTGATCCGAAGACGCGCCCCCATTCGCCCCCCGATCTCGTAGCCGAGCACGACGGCCTGCAGGGCGGCTGCCCACGTGCACCGGGTGGTCGTGGCCAGAGCCAGCACGGCAGCCACCACCGGCACGCCTGGGCGCCCGTGCGCGAACGCCAGGCCCTCGCATGCCTCGTCCCAGCAGGCGGCCATCGCCAGCGTCTGGCAGGCGCCATGCACCGACAGGCCCGCGGCCTCAGGTGCGCCGCCAGGCCAGGGCACCGGGCCCGGGTCCAGGCGCGCCGCGTGCAGGGCGAATGCCCGCACGGCGGGCGCCTGCAGCCCGGCCAG
>JBJTVI010000411.1:0-2318 GCA_046081145.1 Rubrivivax sp. | reverse complement strand
CTCCTCGGCGAGCCAGCGGCTGAGCTCGCCGTGCACCAGGTGGGTGGCCATGCTGCTGGCCACCTCACCGGCCTTGTAGCCGCCCATGCCATCGGCCAGCACCGCCATGGCGCCCGGCACATCGACCACCACCGCGTCCTCGTTGTTGGTGCGCAGCCGGCCGGGGTCCACGGCGCTGCCGAAGCGCCAGGTCATGGGGGTCAGCACGACGGGCGGCGCGCGGGGTGGCACGGCGGGCGGCACGGAGGAGACGGCACGACGAGGCAGGGGGGCCGAGCGGGGAAGGCGGAGACCAAGGCGGGGAAGCCAGGTTCAGGGGGCCTGAAGGCCGTGCCCGAGACCGGCTCAGGCCGCCCGGGCCGCACGTCGGCTCAGCACGAGCCGGCCCAACAGGTACACCAGTGCCGCACCGGCCACGCCCGCTCCGTAGCGCAGCGCCGCGTGCACCTGCGAGGTGCCCTTGGAATCCTGCTCACCGGGCAGGTAGGAGACCACCGCAGGGTCGGTCACGGCCATCGTGCCGGCGATCCAGCCCAGCAACATGCCCCCCACCGTGATCACCATCGGGAAACGGTCCATGAGCTTGATGACGAGCTGGCTCCCCCACACGATGATCGGGATCGACACCAGCAGCCCGAAGACCACCAGCGGCATCTTGCTGTCGCCCCCGGCGCTCTCTGCCGCGCCGGCGATCGCGATCACGTTGCCCACGCTCATGACCAGGTCGGCCACGATCACGGTCTTGATGGCGGCCCACAGCTTGTCGGAGGCCTGCACCTCGTGCTCGCCCTCCTCCTCGGGGGCCAGCAGCTTCACGCCGATCCACACCAGCAGCACCGCGCCCACGATCTTGAGGAACGGGATGGCCAGCAGCGTGAGGGCAAAGAAGATCAGCACCACGCGCAGCCCGATGGCCCCGGCCGTGCCCCAGATGATGCCCTGCGTGCGCTGCGCCGCGGGCAGCTTGCGGCAGGCCAGCGCGATCACCACCGCGTTGTCGCCGCCCAGCAGGATGTCGATCATGATGATCTGGCCGACCGCGATCCAGAAGTCCGGTGAGGAGAACATGTCCATCGTGATCAACGCCCATGCGCCTGCGCGCCAGATGCGAAAAGGGGTGCGCACGCGCACCCCGCAAGGGATGAGGGCCGGGCCCGCCGGCCCGCCGACGTCACAGCAGCGACTTCAGCAGCCTTCCCATTTCGGAAGGATTGCGGGTGACCTTGAATCCGCATTCTTCCATGATCGCGAGTTTGGCGTCGGCCGTGTCCGCACCGCCCGAGATCAGCGCCCCGGCATGGCCCATGCGTTTGCCCGGGGGCGCCGTGACGCCGGCGATGAAGCCCACGACGGGCTTTTTCATGTTCGCCTTGCACCAGCGCGCGGCATCGGCCTCGTCCGGGCCGCCGATCTCGCCGATCATGATGACGGCATCGGTGTCGGGGTCGTCGTTGAACAGGCGCATCACGTCGATGTGCTTCAGCCCGTTGATCGGGTCGCCCCCGATGCCCACGGCGCTGGATTGCCCCAGGCCGATCTCGGTGAGCTGCGCCACCGCCTCGTAGGTGAGCGTGCCCGAGCGGCTGACCACCCCGATGCGCCCCTTGCGGTGGATATGGCCCGGCATGATGCCGATCTTGATCTCCTCGGGCGTGATGACGCCCGGGCAGTTGGGCCCGAGCAGCAGCGTGCGCTTGCCGCCAGCGGCCTCCTTGGCCTTCATGCGGTTGCGCACTTCGAGCATGTCGCGGATGGGGATGCCCTCGGTGATGCACACGGCCAGGTCCAGGTCGGCCTGCACGGCCTCCCAGATCGCCGCTGCGGCACCGGCCGGTGGCACGTAGATGACGCTGACCGTGGCGCCCGTGGCGGCCTTGGCCTCGGCCACGCTGGCGTGGATCGGGATGCCCTCGAAATCCTCCCCGGCCTTCTTCGGGTTGACGCCGGCCACGAAGCACGCGCGGCCGTTGGCGTAGTCGCGGCACATGCGGGTGTGGAACTGGCCCGTCTTGCCCGTGATGCCCTGGGTGATGACCCGCGTGTTCTTGTCGATCAGGATGCTCATGTCGGCTCGGCTCCGCTGCGGGTCACTTCACGGCGGCCACGATCTTCGTGGCGGCCTCGGCCATGGTGTCGGCGCTGATGATGGGCAGGCCCGATTCGGCCAGCATCTTCTTGCCGATCTCCTCGTTCGTGCCCTTCATGCGCACCACCAGCGGCACCGTCAGGTTCACCGCCTTGCACGCTGCGATCACGCCCTCGGCGATGGTGTCGCAGCGCATGATGCCGCCGAAGATGTTGACCAGGATGCCCTTGAC
>JBJTVI010000410.1:0-8336 GCA_046081145.1 Rubrivivax sp. | reverse complement strand
CGGGTATCGGGTGATCAAGCGCATTGCCGCTGGCGGCTTCGGCGTGGTCTACCTGGCCGAAGACGACCGGCACCAGCTGGTGGCAATCAAGGAGTATCTGCCGGGGTCGCTGGCCGAGCGCTCCCCGGGCGAGCTGACGCCCCGCGTCAAGCCCGACAAGCAGCCGCTTTACCGCCTCGGGCTCAAGAGCTTCTTCGAGGAAGGGCGCTCGCTGGCGCAGATCAGTCACCCGAGCGTCGTCTCGGTGCTGAACTTCTTTCGCGAAAACGAGACGGTCTACATGGTGATGAACTACCTGCAGGGCGACACGCTGCAGGATTTCATCGTCACCGCGCGCGACCTCAAGCGCGACAAGGTCTTCCGCGAGAGCACGATCCGCAGCCTCTTCGACGAGATCCTGCGTGGCTTGCGCATCGTGCACCAGCATAAGATGCTGCATCTGGATATCAAGCCGGCCAACGTCTTCATCACCGACGACAACAAGGCGGTGATGCTCGATTTCGGCGCCGCCCGCGAGGTGCTCTCCAAGGAGGGGAACTTCATCCGCCCGATGTACACCCCGGGCTTCGCGGCGCCGGAGATGTACCGGCGCGACGGTGCGCTGGGCCCCTGGACGGACATCTACGCCATCGGCGCCTGCATCTACGCGTGCATGCAGGGCTACCCGCCGCATGATGCACCCCAGCGCATCGAGAAGGATCGCCTGGCGCTGAGCCTGTCCAGGCTGCGCAACGTCTACTCCGACAACCTGCTCGAAGTGACGGAGTGGTGCATGTCGCTGGATCCGCTCTCGCGCCCGCAAAGCGTGTTTGCGCTGCAAAAGGAGCTCTCGCGCGAGTCCGAGCGGCGCTATACCCGGCTGAGCTTTGCCGAGCGCGTGCGGCTGCAGATCGAGACGCTCAAGACCTCCAGCACGAGCAAGGCCTGAAGCGGGTCCGGGCGTGCGCTTTTCCGTCTACCAGCTCAGCCACCAGGGCGCGCGTCCTCGCAACGAGGACCGCATGGGCTACTGCTACACGAGCCATGCCGGCCTGTTTGCGGTGGCCGATGGCATGGGTGGCCACCCCGAAGGCGAGGTGGCTGCGCAGCTCTCGCTCAAGACGCTGGCGGCGCGCTTCCAGCGTGAGGCGCAGCCGCAGCTGGCCGATCCGCCGCGCTTTCTCTACGAATCCTTCATCGCCGCGCACCAGCAGCTGCTGCGCTACGCCACCGGGCGCTCCATGGAGGACACCCCGCGCACCACGCTGGTGGCCTGCATCATCCAGGAGGGTTCTGCCTGGTGGGCGCACTGCGGCGATTCGCGCTTGTACCTGCAGCGCGGGGAGCGGCTGCTCACGCGCACGCGCGACCATTCCTACCGCGAGATCCGGGGCACCCTGGCCGCGCTCGTTCCCGAGGCCGAAAAGCTCGGGCGCAACGTGCTCTTCACCTGCCTGGGCAGCCCGGGCACGCCGGTGGTGGACAACGCCGGGCCGGTGCCGCTGCTGCCGGGGGACCGGGTGACGCTGTGCTCCGACGGCGTGTGGGCCCCGCTGGGCGACGAGGCGATCGTGCGCGCGATGCGCGCCGGGCCCGTGAACCAGGCGGTTCGCAGCCTCGTGGAGGCGGCCCTGCGGGAAGGCGGGCGGCGCAGCGACAATGTCACGGTATTGGGCCTGGAGTGGGAAGGCGTCGATGAGGCCGAGGTGGGGGGCACCCCCGCGCCGGGCGGACCCGCGCAGCCCGACACCGAGCCACTGCTCGTCTCGGACAACGCCGGCCCGCACTCGGACCTTCCGCCCGACGCCCTGCCCGAAGGCGGCGCAGCCGTTTCGGGCGGCATGCCGGGCGGCCCGGCCGGTGCGATTCGCCGCCTCAACGACACGCTGCTGCGCGCGGTGGGGCGCAAGAAGGCCGGCTAGCACGGCTGCCGATCACGCGCCGGTGGCGCCCCTGGAAACGGAGATCCCTGATGACCCCCACGATCGCGCGCGCCCACGGCCGCGACCCCGATGCCTTGCGTGCCGTCCGGCTCGAGCGCGGCTACACCCGCCACGCGGAGGGCTCGGTGCTGGTGAGCTTCGGCGACACGCGCGTGCTGTGCACGGCCTCGGTGGAGGAGAAGGTGCCCCCGCACAAGCGCGGCAGCGGCGAAGGCTGGGTGACGGCCGAGTACGGGATGTTGCCGCGCAGCACCCACACCCGCAGCGACCGCGAGGCCGCGCGTGGCAAGCAAAGCGGGCGCACGCAGGAGATCCAGCGCATGATCGGCCGCTCGATGCGCGCCGTCTTCGACCTCACGGCGCTGGGCGAGCGCACCATCCACCTCGACTGCGACGTGCTGCAGGCAGACGGCGGCACGCGCACGGCCTCCATCACGGGAGCCTTCGTGGCGGCCCACGACGCGGTGACGTGGCTGCTGGCGCAGGGCCGCATCGCGGCCACGCCGCTGCGCGACCATGTGGCCGCCGTCTCGGTGGGGATGGTGCAGGGCGTGCCGCTGCTCGACCTGGACTACACCGAAGACTCGGGCTGCGACACCGACATGAACGTGGTCATGACGCGCACCGGCGGCTTCGTCGAACTGCAGGGCACAGCCGAGGGCGCTCCCTTCTCGCAGGCCGACATGGATGCGATGGTGGGTCTGGCGGCACGGGGGATCGGCGAGCTGGTCGGGCGGCAGCGCGAGGCCCTGGGCCTGAAGTGAGCGGCATGCGCCTGGTGCTGGCCTCCAACAACGCCAAGAAGCTCTCGGAGCTGGCGGCGCTGTTTGGCGGGCTGCCGCTGCAACTCGTGACGCAAGGCAGCCTGGGGGTTGCCGAGGCCGATGAGCCGCACGCCACCTTCCTCGAGAACGCCCTGGCCAAGGCGCGGCACGCGGCGCGCGCCTGTGCCGGCGCGGCGATCGCCGACGACTCGGGCGTGTGCGTGCACGCGCTGGGGGGCGCGCCGGGGGTGATCTCGGCGCACTACGCGGGCGATGTGATGGCCACCGCAGCGGCGTGTGCACCCGTGGCGATCGGCCCGGGTGCCGACCGCGAGGCCGTGCGCCGGACGCAGGACGCCGCCAACAACGCGCGCCTGCTGCGCGAGCTCGAGGCCCTGGGCCCGGGGGCCGACCGCCGCGCGCGATTCGTGTGCACCCTCGTGGCCATCCGCTGCGCCGAAGACCCCGAACCGCTGGTGGCCGTGGGCCGCTGGGAGGGCGAGATCCTGCACGCGTATCAGGGCTCAGGCGGCTTCGGCTACGACCCGCTGATGTTCATTCCCGCCCTGGGCCGCACCGTGGCCGAGCTCGGCGCCGAGGAGAAGAACCGCGTGAGCCACCGGGCGCAGGCGGCCGCGCAGATGGCGCAGCTGCTGCGGCAGGGGTGGCACCTGGGGTGAACGGGCCTGCCGATGCCGCGCAGCGCTACCTGCGCCCGGGCACGCTGAGCCTGCGCGAGTTGCCGCCCCTCTCGCTGTACGTGCACCTGCCGTGGTGCCTGAAGAAGTGCCCGTACTGCGATTTCAACTCGCATGAGGTGGTGCGGGCGCCTCAGGCCATCGCGTGGGCGGCCAGCTCCGGCCCGCGCACGGGTGCAGGCGAGTGGCTCGACGTGACGCTGGAGCGCCGCTACCTGCAGGCGCTGCGTGCCGACCTGGAGGCCTCGCTGCCGCTCGTGTGGGGCCGGCGCGTGGTGAGCGTGTTCATCGGCGGGGGCACGCCGAGCCTCTTCTCGCCCGATGCGATCGGGCAATTGATTGCCGATGTGCGCGCGCGGCTGCCGCTCGTGCCCG
The DNA here is from genome assembly GCA_046081145.1 of Rubrivivax sp. Lineage (GTDB taxonomy): Bacteria > Pseudomonadota > Gammaproteobacteria > Burkholderiales > Burkholderiaceae_C > Rubrivivax. Next base: position 4,577 of record JBJTVI010000410.1, on the reverse strand, counting down.
AATGCGAGATCACGCTGGAGGCCAACCCGGGCACCTTCGAGGCCGAGCGCTTTCGCGCGTTTCGCGCTGCGGGGGTGACGCGGCTATCCGTCGGCGCGCAGAGCTTCGACGATGGGGCGCTGGCGCGCATCGGCCGCGTCCACGATGGCGCGCAGGCCCGGGCCGCGGTGGCCGAGGCGGCCGCGGCCTTCGAGACCTACAACCTCGACCTAATGTACGCCCTGCCCGGGCAGACGCTCGATGCCTTGGGGCGCGAGCTCGACGTGGCGCTCGGCTTTGCACCCCCGCACCTGTCGATCTACCACCTCACGCTCGAACCGAACACGGTGTTCGCCACGCGGCCCCCCGAGGGCCTGCCCGACGACGACCTCTCGGCCCAGATGCTCGACCTGATCACGGCGCGCACCGAGGCGGCGGGGCTGGCACGCTACGAGGTCTCGGCCTTTGCGCGAGCGGGGCACCGCTGCCGGCACAACCTCAACTACTGGGAGTTTGGCGACTACCTGGGCATCGGCGCAGGGGCGCACGGCAAGCTCAGCTTTCCGCACCGCGTGCTGCGCCAGGTACGCTGGCGCGAGCCGGCGGCGTACATGGAGCATGCGATGGCGGGGCAGGCGGTATCCAACGAGCAGGAGGTGGCGCGGCGGGATTTGCCCTTCGAGTACGCGCTCAATGCCTTGCGGCTGCGCGAGGGCTTTGCGGTGGCCGATTTCTGTGCGCGCACGGGGCTGCCGGTGTCGGCCATCGAGCCCGCGCTGGCGCGGGCCGAGGCGCGCGGGTTGATCGAGGTGCTGCCCGCGCAGGTGCCGAGCGAGGTGCCCACCGATGCGGGCGCGGGCTTCATGCAGCGGCGCATCGTGCCCACTGCCAAGGGCTTCGACTTTCTTTCGGATTTGCAGCAGATGTTCCTGCCCTGATGAGCACAGACCCCGCATCCACCCCTTTCGCGCAGCTGGGCGGCGAGCCCGGCGTGCGCGCCTTGGTTGACCGCTTCTACGACCTGATGGACCTCGAGCCGGCCTATGCCGGCATCCGTACGCTGCATCCGCCCACGCTGGAGAGCTCGCGCGACAAGCTCCACTGGTTCCTGTGCGGCTGGATGGGCGGGCCCAACCTGTACATCGAGCGCTTCGGCCACCCCCGCCTGCGCGCGCGCCATCTGCCCTACGCCATCGGCATCGCCGAGCGCGACCAATGGATGACCTGCATGATGCAGGCGATGGCTGAGCAGGGCCTGAACCAGGCCCTGGCAACCCGGCTGACCGAGGCGTTTTTCGGGACGGCAGACTGGATGCGGAACAAGGGGGGGTGAGCCGAGGCCCTCACCCCGCCAGCAACACGATCAACGCCCCGGCGCCACCCTGCGGCCCACTGGCCTGCGTGAAGGCCACGACCTCGCTGCTTTGCGCGAGCCAGCGCTGCACCTTGGCCTTGAGCACGGGCTGGCGGCCGGGTGAGCCGTTGCCCTTGCCGTGCACCACGCGCACGCAGCGCTGGCCGCGGCGCCGGGCCTCGCGCAGGAAGGCGGCCACGCGTTCGCGCGCTTCGTCGCGGCGCAGGCCGTGCAGATCGACCTGCGCCTGGATGGACCACTGGCCGCGGCGCAGGCGCGCGACGACATCGGGGGCGATCTCGGGGCGGCGGTAGCTCAGGCCATCGTCGGTGAGCAGCAGCGACTCGATGTCGACGTCATCGGACAGGCTCTCGGCCAGGGCGGCGCGTTCATCGGCCTCGCGCTGGCGTGGCTCGGGCGCGGGGCGCGCGCGTTCGACGAGGGCGCGGCCGGTATCGGGCAGGGCGTGCACGGGGCCGACGGCCAGCGCGAAGGCCTGACGTTCGCGCTCGAGGGCCTGTTGGCGGGCGCGCTCGGCGGCGGCCTCACGCGCGCGGCGATCGGCCTCGGCGCGCTCGGCCTGGGCTCGGGCCTTCAAGGCCTGGGCCAGGGATTCGAAGGTCTTCAAGGGCGCTGGGGCTGCCGATCTCTCGGCCGCGGGCCGGACCACCCTGGCTGCCTGGGGGCCGGTGCCGCTCACAACAGCCCCCTCTCCGCAAACGACACCGACTGCCCGCGGCCGATCACGATGTGATCGAGCACGCGAACATCCACCAGCTGCAGCGCGGACTTGAGGGTGTGGGTGAGGAACTCATCGGCCCGCGAAGGCTCGGCCGTGCCCGAGGGGTGGTTGTGGGCCAGCACCACGGCGCCGGCGTTGCAGGCCAGTGCCTCCTTCACGACCTCACGCGGGTAGACGGAGGTTTGCGCGAGCGTGCCCCGAAAGAGCGTGCGCAAGGTGATGAGGCGGTGCTGACTGTCGAGAAACAGAGCCGCGAAGACCTCATGCTCCAGGCCGCCGAGCTCGAGCATGAGGTAGTCGCGCACCTGGGCCGGGGCGGTGAAGACCGGAGCCTGCCCGAGCGGCTCGGCCGCGGCACGGCGGGCGAGCTCGAAGGCGGCGGCGAGCTCGGCGCGGCGGGCCGGGCCGAGGCCCGGGATGCCGGCCAGTGCGTCGGCAGCTTGACGTGCGGGGGCAGCGCCTCGCGCCGGGGCGGTGCGCCCGACCTGGCCGAGTTGCCCGGCCAGCCCTGCCAGGCCCCCCGTGCGCTCGAGAGCGGCCTGCGCCACCTGCAGCACGCTGCGCCCGCGGCAGCCGGTGCACAGCAGCAGCGCCAGCAGCTCCACATCGGCCAGGGCCTGCGGCCCGCGCGCGAGCAGCCGCTCACGCGGGCGCGTGGCCGGGGGCGGGGCGAGGAAGGCGGGCATGGGCGGGGCGAAGGCGAGGGGGAAGGCGAGGGGGAAGGCGAGGGCAGGCAGTGGGGCGCCGGGGTGGCTCGTAGAATTCGATTCAGTCTATCGCCGCACCGCGGCACGCGCTGCCCCCCATCAGGATCCCCCACCGGGGTGATCCGGCTCCCACCGTGACCACCATCCAGCCCGGTTCGTTCCTGACGCTGCACTACCGACTGGCCGGGCCGGACGGGGCAGATGTCATCAACACCTTTGCCGACAAGCCGGCCACGCTCTCGCTGGGCGCGGGGCAGCTCGCGCCGGCTATGGAGGCGCGCCTGATGGGGCTGGCCGAGGGGGCGCGCGAGACCTTTACTCTGGCTGCTGGCGAGGCCTTTGGGGAGCGCAACCCGGAGCTGCTGCAGCGCGTGAAGCTGGCGCTGCTGCACGAGCTGGGTGACCCGGACGCGCAGTACGACCTGGGCGACGTGGTGCAGTTCCCGACCCCCGATGGCGCGGGCGCCTACGCCGGCGTGGTGCGCGAGGTGGGGCCGGATTGGCTGCTCTTCGATTTCAACCACCCGCTCGCCGGCCAGCCGGTGCAGTTCGAGGTGCAGGTGCTGGGGGTGCTGTGACGACGACGAGCCTGCTGGACGAAGTGGTGCTGGCCGAGCCGCGGGGCTTTTGTGCCGGCGTGGACCGCGCCATCGAGATCGTGGAGCGTGCGCTGCAGAAGTTCGGCGCGCCCATCTACGTGCGCCACGAGATCGTGCACAACACCTATGTGGTCAACGACCTGCGCTCCAAGGGCGCGATCTTCATCGAGGAGCTCTCGGAGGTGCCGCCGGGGGCCACGCTCGTGTTCTCCGCCCACGGGGTGAGCCGGGCCGTGCGCGACGAGGCGCAGGCACGGGGCTTCCAGGTGTTCGATGCCACCTGCCCGCTCGTGACGAAGGTGCACGTGGAGGTGGCCAAGCTCTCGCGCCAGGGCTACGAGTTCATCATGATCGGCCACAAGGGGCACCCCGAGGTGGAAGGCACGATGGGCCAGCTGAGCGAGGGCATCTACCTGGTGGAGGACGTGGCCGATGTGGCCAAGGTGCACCCGCGCACCCAGCTGCTGGCCGTGGTGACGCAGACCACGCTGAGCGTGGACGACGCGGCCGACATCCTGGCCGAAGTGAAGCGGCTCTTTCCGCACGTGCGCGAGCCCAAGCAGCAGGACATCTGCTACGCCACGCAGAACCGCCAGGACGCGGTGAAGCTGCTCGCTCCCCGCGTGGACGTGATGGTGGTGGTGGGCAGCCAGACCAGCAGCAACAGCAACCGGCTGCGCGAGCTGGCCGAGCGGCTGGGCACGCCCGCCTACATGATCGACAGCGCCGACGACCTGCGCCCCGAGTGGATCGAGGGGCTGCGTACCGTGGGTCTGACGGCCGGCGCCTCCGCCCCGGACATCCTCGTGCAGCAGGTGATCGCGCGACTGCGCGAGCTCGGCGCCGTGAGCCTGCGCAAGATGGACGGCGTGGAGGAGAAGGTGCGCTTCCCGCTGCCGCTGGGGCTGGGGGATCGCAGCATGGCCGAGGTGGCCGCGGGGCGTGAGGCGGTGGCCGCTGCCCACGCTGATGACACTGACCTCGCGCGTGCTGCCGATACCGCTGCTGCCGTGCGACAGCCCGACTCCCCGAATTGAAGACTGGACCCTGACCGATGCTCGACATCAACCTGCTTCGGCGTGACCTGGCCGCCGTGACTGCGCGGCTGCGCACGCGCCGCGACCCGCAACCCTTCCTCGACGAGACGCGCTACGGCGCGCTCGAAGCCGAGCGCAAGACCATCCAGACCCGCACCG
>JBJTVI010000409.1:0-5550 GCA_046081145.1 Rubrivivax sp. | reverse complement strand
AGGAACGCGGCCACGCGCGGGCTGCGGGTGGCAGCGGGGGTGCGGTCCAGCTCGGCGCGCAGCGCCTGCAGCCCGGGGAGCGACAACAGCTTGAGCACCAGCGCGAGCGCCAGGTCGCCTTGCCGCGCGTCGACGCCCCGCCCCCGCAGGAAGCCGGTGAGGTAGGCGGTGGAGGGGTAGGGCGTGTTCAGCTGCGTCATTGGCGGGATGAGCGCCAGTACACGCAGGCTGCAGACGATGGGGGCCATGGTGCATTGTCGGCGCGGGCGTCTTCTCCCCCTGGGAAGCCCGACCCCACGGGCCGGAAGACTGAGGGCACACTCACGCATGGCCGCGTTTTTCGGCTGCGCTCACTCGGGGCCCGGATCATGTGCAACGCCTGCAACACCAAGATGATGGCCTTCATGCGTGCCTATGGCGGCCGTCGGGACGCCCTTCGTCGCATCGGCTCGGGTCTGCTGTTCACCGGGCTGCCCGGCCTGTCCGCCACGGCTGCTGCCGCCTCACCTCCGACCTCCCCGGGCGCTGCAGCCTCGAAGGCCGTCCCGGCGGCCTCGCGCGGTGAGCCAGCCGACACCATCCTCTTGTCGCGGCGCATGCACACCCTGGCCGCGCGCCAGCCGCAGGCGCAGGCCCTGGCGGTGCGCGGCGGGCGCATCGCCGCGGTGGGAACGAGGGCCGAAGTGATGGGCCTGAAGGGCAGCGCCACCCAGGTGATCGACCTGGGCGATCTCACCGTACTGCCGGGTTTCGTCGACCCCCACATGCACTCCAACTTCTGCGGGCTGCGCCCCTGGCTGGATGTCGGCCCCTTTACGACGAAGGACATGGACGAGGCGCGGCGCAAGATCGCACAGGCCGCCTCCTCGGCGCGCCCGGGAGAATGGGTGCAGGGCAAGATGCTCGACCCGTCGCTGATGCCCGGCAAGCCGCTCACGCGGCGCGACCTGGACCAGCTCGCCCCGCAGGTGCCGGTGTTCGTGCTGGAGTCCAACGGCCACGTGGCCTACGTCAACTCCAAGGCCATCGAGCTGGCCAAGGTCACCAAGGACACGCCCGACCCGCCGCAGGCGCGCTTCGGCCGGGACGCCGACGGCGAGCTCAACGGCCGCCTCGACGAGCCGCCCGCGTTCCAGCCCTTCGTGTCGGTGCTGCCCAAGCCCAGCGGCTCGGAGTTCGTCGGCTTCCTGCGCGCCGACCTCGACGATGCCTCGGCCCGGGGCTGCACGGCCCTGCACGACTGCGGCATCGGCGGCCTGTATGCCGAGGGCGACATCGCCCTCATCGAGGCGGCCATGAAGACCGACCCGGGCGTGCGCTATGCAGGCATGCTCGTGTCCACCCACATGAAGAAGTGGCGCGAGATGGGCCTTCGCCCGGGGGAGCATTCGACGCGCTTCACGCTCAACGGCATCAAGGCCTGGTCGGACGGCTCCAATCAGGGTGGCACCGGCTACCAGCGCGAGCCCTACCTGGGCGGCAGCAACCGCGGCGCGCTGAACTACCGGCCCGAGGAGATCGAGCAGGTGGTGCGCGAGGCCCACGAGGCGGGCTGGCAGCTGGGCATCCACGCCAACGGCGACGCCGCCATCGACGTCACGCTGGACGCCTTCGAGCGCGGCACGCGCGGCGCGGGCGGCCACAAGCTGCGCCACCGCATCGAGCACTGCAGCATCCTGCACGATGGGCAGATCGCGCGCATGAAGAAGCTCGGCATCTCGCCGTCCTTCCTCATTGGCCACGTCCACTTCTGGGGCCGGGCCTTCCGCGACCGCCTGCTCGGCCCGGCGCGCGCCGACCGGCTCGACCCGTGTCGCTCCGCGCTCAAGGGCGGGCTGCGCATTTCGCTGCACTCGGACTACAACGTCACCCCGATCGACCCCTTGCGCTGCGTGCAGAACGCGGTGCTGCGCGACATGCGCGAAGGCGGGGGCGTGCTCAACCCGGCCGAGCGCATCACGCCGCTGCAGGCCCTGCGCGCGGTGACGATCGATGCGGCCTGGCAGTGCCACCTCGACCACCTGTGCGGCAGCCTGGAGCCGGGCAAGGCGGCGGACCTCGTGGTGCTCGAGAAGGACCCGTTGGCGGTCAAGCCTGATGCCATCCAGTCCATCCGGATCCATTCCACCTGGCTCGACGGTCGGCGGCGCTACGCCGGGTGATGCCGGGCAGACGGGCAAGGACGTGAGCGCTGCACCGGAGGCCATCGAGTCGCCCCGGCAGGCGGTGGCCCGCGCGCTCGCGCAGGCCCTGCAGGCCATGCGCCCGCCCATGCACTTGGATGCGCAGGCGCAAGCTGCGCACGTGAACGCGGCCGTGCAGGCGCTGTGCGCCGATGCCGCCCTGCTGCCGCGCCTGCGCGAGGCCGCGCGGCATCTGCTGGCGGTGCCCGGCCAGCAGGCCTTCTTTGCCGAGGCTGGGTTGCACAGTGCCAAGGGCTTTGCGCTGGAGCTCGCCACGCGCATCGGGCAGCGGCTACTGCCGCTGCCGGCCGAGGAGGGCACCTACGCCGACGCAGTGCACCGCGTCTACACGCCGCGCGACCGGCCCTGGCTCGCCCTCGTCACCGACGAGTCGTGGGAGCGGCTGCTCGTGGCGGTTGCTCCCGGCCGCGACGATCCGGCCTGGGGCGTGGCGCGTGCGAGCCTGGCGGAGGCTGCACGCATGCTCTCCTACCGGCTGGCAGGCTGCGCGCTGGACCGCGAGCTCCTGCGCGCCGACGCAGCGCTGGAGCGCCACGAGTCGCCCTTCCTGGCTCTCAACGCGCTGCTCGTGCCCTGGCTGGACCGCTTGCGCGTCCACGGAACGGCACTGCCGGTGCAGGACCGGCGCGAGGCCGAGGTGCTGCTCGAGCAGTGCAAGGCGGCGCTTGCGCGCGTGCGCCGCCGGCTGCGCGACATCGGCGTGTCGGTGAGGCTCACCTACCTCGTGGCGCGCATGGATCAGCTCGTGGAGCGGCTGCGCGTGGTGCTGGCCGCGCTCGGGGAGGATGCGGCGGCGGCCGCGGCCGTGACGCTCATGCGCGAGACGATCGCCAGCGAAAACCGGCGCCACGAAGTGCGCTCCTACCTAGGCGAGACGGTGAGCCTGCTGGCGCGCAACGTCACCGACCACGCCGCGCGCCACGGCGAGCACTACATCGCGCAGGACCGCCACGAGTGGCTGCACATGGCGCGCGCGGCCGCCGGGGGCGGCGTGGTAATTGCCTGCATGGCGCTCGTGAAGCTGCAGCTGGCCCTGCTGCACCTGCCCCCGCTCAACGCAGGCATCGTCTATGGCCTGAACTACGGCATCGGCTTCGTGCTCATCCACATGCTTGGGTTTGTCGTGGCCACCAAGCAGCCGGCCATGACGGCAGCGGCGATCGCCGCCACGCTGGAGGACGTGCACGATGCGTACCGCCTGGAGCGCCTGGCCGACCTCGCGCAGAACACCGTGCGCACGCAGTTCGTGGCGGTGCTGGGCAACGTGGGGCTGGCCTTTCCGCTGGCCTGCCTGCTGGCGTGGGCCTGGGCGCCACTCCTGGGTGCGCCGATCGCCCCACCAGAGAAGTTGCACAAGATGCTCGCGGAAATCCATCCGCTGGCCAGCGGCGCGCTCTTCTTTGCCGCCGTGGCAGGTGTGGGGCTCTTCCTGTCGGGCCTGGTGTCGGGCTACTTCGACAACCAGGCGCGCTACCTCGAACTCGGCGACCGCGTGGCGCGCTCGCCGCGCTTTGCGGGGCTCGGCCCCGAGCGTGCCCGGCGCCTGGGCGTCTACGTGGACGGCCACTACGGCGCGATCCTGGGCAACTTCTTCTTCGGCATGTACCTGGGCCTGGTGGGCGCACTCGGCGTGCTCACGGGCCTGCCGATCGACGTCCGCCACGTGGCGTTTTCCAGCGCCAACGTCGGCACCGCGCTGGTGGGCCTGGGCTGGCAGGACGTGCGCGCGGTGCTGCCGTGGGCGGTGGCGGGCGTCGTCGGCATTGCAGCAGTCAACCTGCTGGTGAGTTTCTCGCTGGCGCTGTACGTGGCGGTGAAGTCGCGCCAGATGGGCTTTGCCCAGCTCTGGCAGCTCGGCAGGGCGCTGGTGGCGCGCTTCGTGCGCAACCCGGTCTCGTTCTTCCGCTCGCCCTGAGCCAGGCGCGCCGTCAGCGCGCGTAGAGATCGACCTCGGCCTGGCGCCAGTTCAGGAAGTTGTCGGCCTGGCGGAAGAAGAGGTAGACATAGCGGATGTCGTAGCGGCCGCTCCAGACGTAGTACGGCGTCGTGCATTCGCCTTTCCTGACCTTGCTGCGCACCTGGAGCGGCTGCTGCCCGCCGCGCTCATAGACGACCTGCACGTCGTGAATGGCGACGTCCGCGCCGCGCACGCAGAACTTGACTTGCGTGTACCGGTAGCGGCCATAGGCGTGGATGATGTCCTTGTCGGCCGCCTTGCCCGCAAACGCTGCGCCCAGGCGCACCCAGCCCTGGATCACGTCGTTGCGGTAGGCATTGCCGGGATTCCAGCCCAGGCCGGTGTGGCCGTTCCAGTCGCTGCCCGGGTTGTGGCCTGAGCCATGACCAGGGTTCGCACCCCCGCTGGCACCCGAGTTGTGAGGTGGACGCGAGCCCGAGTTGCCGGGGTTGTAGCCCCCGCCGCTGCCGCCGCCTCCGCCCGGGTTGTAGCCCCCCCCGCCGCTGCCGCCGCCTCCGCCCGGGTTGTAGCCTCCTCCGTTGCCGTGGCTGCCTGGGTTGTAGCCTCCCCCGCCGCCCGGCCTGCCGGACGCCCCGGCCTGCCCGGGCCGGTTGGGCTCGGCCGTAGGCGGCGCGGAATGGGCCGGCGCAGCTGCCGCCGGGCGCGAAGCGGCTGCATCGGCCGGCTGCCCGGCCGGTGGCCGGCCCGTGGCCCCTGCGTGTGCGGCCGCGATTGCGCAGGCGGCGCAGCACAGCCCCGCCTTCCAGCCCGAACCCGGTGCAGACACAGGTGTCGTATCCTGGGCTGGGGAGTGGAGCACCTGGAGGGTGCGCAGGGCGCTCAGAGTCATGTTCGGCTCGCTACAAGGCAGAGCCCCGATATTCGGCGTGGCGTCGATGCGGCGCCATGGGGAAACCGAGGGTGCATGCCGCCGGTTTGGCAGCGCCTGCGCGGGCCTGGCGCGGGCAACAGCGTGCTAGGCTGGTGGCCTGGTCAATGCCGTTTCCCGCCGGAGATCGCCTTGCCGATGCACGCAGCTCTCAGCCCCGCCAGGGTCATCCGGACGCGAGGCCACTGGGCTTCGGCCCTGCTCATGGTGCTCACCCTGCTGGCCAGCGGCTGCTCGGGAATCGGGCCACGCAACATCCAGGGCTCGCGGGCCGACTACAACGTTGCCATCCAGCAGACCAACGAGCAGGAGGTGCTGCTCAACCTGGTGCGCCTGAAGTACCGCGACACCACCTACTTTCTGCGCATAGGAATTTCAAACGCCCCGCAAGGCCCGAAGACACGGCCGCGACCCAGCACGACGGGACATCTGCGGCAGCAAGATCGTGGCAGAGGTGCCCATTCGGAGCGCCACGCCGCTCCCCCGGCGCTGCTCTGGCC
>JBJTVI010000408.1:0-9922 GCA_046081145.1 Rubrivivax sp. | reverse complement strand
GCTGCATCACCTCGCGGGCGTAGTTCTCGTCGGGCGCGCTGCCCTTGCCGTCGGCATTCTTGTTGCCGCGCGTGTTGAGGTAGTTGCCCATCGCCAGGTTGAGCGTGACGGCCTCCAGCAACGCGCGGTAGTTGCCGAAGGCGTGCGTGCACAGCACGTCCCAGTAGGCGGCCATCACGTAGAACGGCCAGTAGCCGGTCATCACGTTGGTCGATGTCACGAAGATTTCCGACAGCGCCAGCGCCATGCGCTTGCGCGGCGCGTCGGGCCCCGTCATCAGCTGCGCCCATGCCATCTGGTCGGAAGGGCCGGTGGCGAAGTAGCTGCGCGACATCGGCACCACCGCGTTGGCGCCCCGACTGTCGAGCCAGCTGGTGCCCGTCTGCCCGAGCGGAGCGCTGGTCTGGGCCTGCAGCCAGGCGGCGTAGCCGCTGGTCCTCACAGCCGCGATCTCGGCATCGCTGGCCGAGAACTGGGCCTGCAGCAGGAAGCGCACCGCGTCCGCGTCGCTGGCGGGGCTCTTGTAGGTGAAGACCGGGGCAGCTGGGCTGGGCGTAGGCGCCGGGCCCGCCGTGGGCGGGGGCGAAGGTGCCGGGCTGGCGATGGGCGCGGGCGCCGCCGCGCCGTCGCCTCCACCGCCGCAGGCGGCGAGTAGGGCGGAAAGGCTGGCCACGGTGGCCAACTCCGCCCGTGCCATGGGCGGCGCCGGCGCCGTCGTGGGCGCGATGTCGATGTCGGTTGCCATGCAGCCTCCGCACAGGGGTCCACTGGAGTATAGGAGAGCCGACTGGCTCGGTACAGGGCTCTGCGCCAACAAATTGACGACTGGACGCCTGTCGCGTCTGAATCACGGCCCCAAGGGGCCAAGAGCTTGGGGCCCTGGAGCCGCAACCCTCAACCCGAAAACACGAATTCGCGCTGCGTCGACTGGCTCGCAAAGGCCCACTGTCCCTCGCGAAGCACGAAGCTTGCCTCGACGCGCACCACGAGCCACAACGTTCCCGCGAGCCCGCCTGCTGGCAGCGGTGCCGAGGCATCACCGCGGTAGGCCGTGATGACGAAGCCTGCCTGGGCGCGCTCCGGGTCGATCGCCTCCACGCGCACGTTCGTCACGACGTGGCGCACGCGTTGAGTGGCCGGGCGCTTCTCGAGTTCGGCCACGATGGCGGGCCCGCACAGAGCCAATCCGGCTCGGTGCCACACCCCTTGAGGCGTGAACATCGCAGCCATCCGATGGTACTGCCCGAGATCGAAGGCCTCGTAGAAGTCGAGGATGAGCCGCGCACAGTCGTGCTCGACGGCGCGCGCCTCATCGCGCGTCACGGGCGCTCCCGCCGGGTTTCACGCATCGCCGCCACACACCCACTCCGGGCCTGTTGCTGCTGCCGCTTCACTCGGGCTGCACACCCGCCCGCTTCTGGATCGCCACCCACTTGGGCCCGTCAGCCTGCATGCGCGCAGCGAGCTCCGCGGGCGTGCTGCCGAACACTTCCACGCCGTCGTTGCGGTACCTGTCGCGAAGCGCCGGTGTGCGTAGCACCTCGTTGACTTCAGCCGACAGCCGCTCGATGGCCGCAGCCGGCGAGCCGGCCGGCACGAAGAGGGCGAACCAGAAGGCAGCCTCGAAGCCGGGCACCGTTTCCGCGATCGCCGGCACGTCCGGCGTGCCCGGCACGCGCCTGGCGCTCGTCACCCCCAGCACCCGCAGCTTGCCGGCACGCACATGCGGCAGGGAAGACGAGCCGGCATCGAACATCAGCTGGATCTCCCCGGCCATGAGGTCCGTGAGAGCGGGGGCGCTGCCCTTGTAGGGTATGTGAACCATGAAGGTCCCGGTGGCGGCCTTGAACATCTCGGCGCTGAGGTGCAGCGAGCTGCCGCTGCCGAGCGACCCGTAGTTCAGCTTGCCCGGGTTGGCGCGTGCATGCTGCACGAGCCCGGCCACGTCGCGGACGGGCACCGAGGGATGCGCCACCAGGAAGAGCGGCGTGGAGAAGAACATCGACACCGGCGCGAAATCCTTCACCGGGTCGTAGGACAGCTGCTTGAGGGCATAGGTGTTGAGCACCATGGCCGAGAGGCTGCCCAGGAAGATCGTGTGTCCGTCCGGAGGCGCCTTGGCCACCGCCTCCGCGCCGATGCGCAGGCTGGCACCGGGCCGGTTGTCCACGAGCACGGGCTGGCCCAGGCGTGGTGCGAGCGCCTGCGCCAGTTCACGCGCCATCGTGTCGCCGATGCCACCCGGCGGATAGGGCACGACAAAGCGCAGCGCCTTGGACGGAAAGGTACTGCCCTGTGCCCCTGCCGGGCCGATGGTCGCCAGGCCCAGCGCTGCAGCCAGCAGCGCGCGTCGAATGTTCGCGTTCATCTTGTCTCCTGTCTCGTCTGGATGGCGCTTGCGTGCCCGCCGCGCCGGAGCCGGGCGCCGAGCGTTCTCATCTCGAGGAGGGCGCCGAGCCGAGTCCGATCGGGTCCCCGAAGCGTTCCACCATCACCCGCTCGAGTGGCTTGTCCAGGTGGGCCACCCATCCTCCCGAATGCACGCCATAGGCCTGAGGCGTGGCAAGCGAAGCCGGAGCCACGCCCGCCATGGAACTCCGGACGAGCTCCAGCAGCAGGCGGCGCATGCGCACGATGCCGACATCCGTGGCGCCCAGGTTTTCGCGCGTGCGATCGGCAATCGGCCCCTGGCTGTCCTGGATCGCGGCATCCTGCTCGGAGACGCCGCGGATGCCGGTGAAGCTGCGGTGCTTCTGCTCCTCGCGGTCGATCAGGTAGTCGTTGCGGATGTTGCGCACGGGCACGTAGTGCTCGTCGACCTGCGCATGCACCGTGTGCCCGTTTCGCGCCATCGACACCTCCTCCTCGGTCAGCGGCCGGTCGGGGTTCCAGGTTTAGGTGTAGATCCAGCACTGCGTCTCGCTCACCGGCACGAAGGTCTGCCCGTGGTAGTTCTCGCCCGGAAAGGCGCTTGGGGCCAAGGCGTGGTGGGGCAGCAGGTAGTGGGTGATGCGCCAGTAAAGGTCATCCCCGTCGGCACGCCGGGCCGCACCGAGCACGAGGCCGGCATCGAAGGCCTGCACGCTGAAGCGCGGCATCGGATCGTCGCGCACCCAGCGGAAGCGGTCATTGACCACCACCTGTGCACCCAGGGCGGCGTGCTTGAGCCGCTCACGAGCGGCCACCGCATCGGCGCCCTCGGTGCCGAGGATCATGTGCAGGAACGAGAAGTGCGCGGTATCCAGCGCCCCCTCCAGGCACTGCAGCCAGTTGCAGTCCTGCCACTTCTTGCTCACGTAGCGGTGCGAGGCCGGCACCTGCGTGAAGGCGAGTTGCGGGAGTTCGGGCTGCTGCCGAGGGTCGCCAAGATAGGCCCAGACAATGCCTGCGGCCTCCCGCGTCGGGTAAGCCTTCAATCCGACTCGGTTGCGGTAGCCGGAGTCGGCCGGCGCGGTGGGCATGTCCACGCAGCGCCCGCTCGCGTCGAATTTCCAGCCGTGGTAGACGCAGCGCAGGCCGTGCTCTTCGTTGCGTCCGAAGTAGAGGTTGGCGCCCCGGTGCGGGCACACTGGCTCCACCAAGCCCACACGGCCGCTCGTGTCGCGAAACGCCAGCAGGTCCTCCCCCAGGAGGCGCAGCTTCTTCGGGGGGCCGTCGGGTTCGGGCAGTTCAGCCGACAGCAGGGCCGGTTGCCAGTAGCGGCGCAGCAGGCCGCCCATGCCCGTTGCCGGGCCGGTGCGGGTGAGGAGTTCGTTGTCTTCCGGGGTCAGCATCGTGGCCAGTGCGCCTGCGATGGCGTGTGCTCGAGGGCGCCGCTTCAGTCTGCCAGAGGCGAGCGGTGGCGGATCTGTGGCAAACCCTCCTGGACGTGTGGCGAGTCAGGCAGGACGCTGCTCCCTCACACCCCGATCCAAGCCGCCCCGCGCACCCCCGAGGCATCGCCGTGCCGAGCCGGCACGAGCCGCGTGCGCACGGGGTCGGCCACGCCGCCGCTGAACACCCATCGGCTCCACTGCGCCGGCACCTGCTCGTACAGGTGCGGCAGCCGCGAGAGCCCGCCGCCCAGCACGATCACGTCCGGGTCGAGCAGGTTGATGACAGCCGCCAGGCCCTGGGCCAGGCGGCGGGCGTGGCGCGTCAGCGTGGCTTGGCAGGCCGCATCGCCTGCGCCGGCGCGCTCGACGATCTCCTCGCCGCGTAGCGCACCCCCGTGGCGCCACGCGTGGTCACGCGCGAGCCCCGTGCCGGAGAGCAGTGTCTCGTTGCAGCCGCGGCGGCCGCAGTAGCAGTCGAAGACGGGGTCCTCGGTGGCTTCGAGCAACGGCAACGGGTTGTGGCCCCACTCGCCAGCCAGACCATTGGGGCCGACGAGCACGCGGCCGTCCACCGCAATGCCGGCCCCGGTTCCCGTGCCCAGGATCACGGCAAACACCACGCGTGCGCCGGCCCCCGCGCCATCGGTGGCTTCCGACAGCGCCAGGCAGTTGGCATCGTTGGCGTAGCGCACGGGCTGGCTCAGCAAGGCAGCGAGGTCGCGTTCGATCGGCCGGCCGTTGAGCCAGGTGGAGTTGGCGTTCTTCAGGAGCCCTTCGGCGGTGATCGAGCCCGGGCCGCCGATACCCAACGTCACGGGCGCGCCCGCCAGGGCTGAGCGGGCAGTGCCCACGACATCGGCCAGGGCCCCCAGCGTCGCGTCGTAATCGTCGCGCGGGGTCGCTCGGCGCTGCTCCCAGCGCACCTGGCCCGCCGCGTCGAGCACCACGGCGTGGATCTTGGTGCCGCCCAGGTCGATGCCCAGGCGCAACTGGCTCAAGGCCTGATCCTTCGCGCTGCGCGTTGCGCCAGGGGCATGAGAGCGGCCCGGCCCGCCTAGACGAGCACTTCCGTGCGCGCCAGTAGCCACGCGCGCGCCGCACCCTCCACCAGCGGCAGCAGCCGCTCGCGCACGGTGGCGTGGTAGGCGTTGAGCCACGCCACCTCGTCTTCGCGCAGAAGCGCACGGTCGATGCAGCGCGTATCGATCGGGCACAGCGTGAGCGTCTCGAACTCGAGCATCTCGGCAAAGGTCGAGCCCTCGGGCGTCTCGGCTGCCACGTTCATCACCAGGTTCTCGATGCGCACGCCCCACTGCCCGGGGCGGTACACGCCCGGCTCGATGGAGGTGATCATCCCCGGCTCCATCGCCATGTTGGCGTCGGGAATGGCCTTGCTGATGCTCTGCGGACCCTCGTGCACGTTGAGGAAGTAGCCCACGCCGTGGCCGGTGCCGTGGCCGAACTCGATGCCCTCCTGCCACAGCGGGGCGCGCGCCAGCGCATCGAGCATCGGGCTCAATGTTCCGCGCGGAAAGCGCGCGCGGCTCAGGTTCATCGTGCCCTTGAGCACGAGCGTGTAGTCGCGCTTCATGGCGGCGGTGGGCTCCCCGATGGGCCACACCCGCGTGATGTCGGTGGTGCCGCCCAGGTACTGGCCGCCCGAATCGATCAGCAGCAGCCCGTCGCCTTCGATCGCGGCATGCGACTCGGCCGTGGCTCGGTAGTGCGGCATCGCGCCGTTGGCATTGAAGCCGGCGATCACCGGAAAGCTCAGCCCCACGAAGCCCGGCCGGCGCGCGCGCTCGGCGCTCAGCATCTCGTCGACCGTGAGCTCGGTGATCGGGCCCTGCGACGCATCCCCCGCACGCTGGCGCGCCAGCCGCGCCTCGAAGGCGGCGTAGAAGGCGCACATGGCGGCACCATCGTCCTGCATTGCGCGGCGGATGTGAGCGGCCTCTTCACCGGTCTTGCGGCTCTTGGCCAGCGTGCTCGGGTTGATGGCCTCCACCACGCGCACCCCGGCGGCCACGCGCTCGCGCAGCCCGTAGGTGACGCGTCGGGGGTCCAGCAGCAGCGTGCTGCCGGCGGGCAAAGCGCCCAGCGCCGGGCCGGCCTGCGCGTAGTCGGCCACCTGCATGCCGTCGCCGCGAAGCGCTGCGGCCAGCGCGGCATCGACCTTGCCGGCGCCGACGAAGAGCGTGGCGCCCTGCGCGTCGATCAGCAGGTGCGCCAGGAACACCGGGTTGTAGGACACATCCGAGCCGCGCAGGTTCGTGATCCACGCGATGTCGTCCACGGTGGAGACGAAGTGGTGCGTGGCGCCGTGCCGCGCCATCGCCTCTCGAACCTGCGCCAGCTTGGCCGCGCGCGCGACCGGCGCATGCGGCGCGCGGTGCTCGTAGACGGGCTGCGGCGGCAGGCCGGGGCGGCCTTCCCACACGCCCTGCACGGGGTCCAGGTCGGTGCGCAATTTCACGCCCGCGCGGTCGAGCACGGCCTGCAGCGCCTGCGCGGCGGCCAGGCCCAGCACCTGGCCGTCCACGGCCACGGTCTGGCCGGCGGGCACCTGCTGCGCGAGCCAGTCCAGGTGCGTGGTGGCGGTGCCGGTGGCGATCTTCACGAGCTCGATGCCGCTGCCCAGCAGCTCGGCCTCGGCCTGCACCCAGTAGCGGCTGTCGGCAAACACCGCCGCGCGCTCGAGCGTGACGACGAGCGTGCCCATCGAGCCCGTGAAGCCCGAGAGCCACTGGCGCGCCTGCCAGCGCTCGGGCAGGTACTCGCTCAGGTGGGGGTCGGCGCTGGGCACGAGCAGCGCGCGCACGCCCAGGCGCTCGAGCTCCTCGCGCAGGCGGTCGATGCGCAGTCGGATGGTGGAGGTGCGGGTGTCCATGAGAACCTCGTGAGGGCGGGGCAGGGCAGCGCGAGAGGGCGGTGGCAGAGGGCGTGAAAGCCTTCGGGATTCTAGGTGGCAGGCGTGGCCACTGCTGCTAAGCTGGAAGCGGCAGCGGCCTTGGACCGCTGAAAGGTGTTCCCATGCCCGGCCTGCGCCCCGACATCGACCCCGACGGACTGCTCGAGTACTCGGTCGTCTACACCGACCGCTCCCTCAACCACATGTCCAAGCGCTTCCAGCAGGTGATGCGCGAGGTGGGTGCGACGCTCAAGGAGGTCTACGGCGCGCGCTCGGCCGTCATCATTCCCGGCAGTGGCAGCACCGGCATGGAAGCCGTGGCCCGCCAGTTCGCGGGCGGCCAGCGTTGCCTGATCGTGCGCAACGGCTGGTTCAGCTACCGCTGGACGCAGATCCTCGAGATGAGCGGTATCGCGCCCGACCCCATGGTGCTCAAGGCGCGCCGCGTGGACGAGGGCGCGCGCGCGCCCTTCGCGCCGGCGCCGGTGGAGGAGGTGGTGACGGCGATCCACGCCTTCAAGCCGGCCGTCGTCTTCGCCCCGCACGTCGAGACCTCGGCCGGGATGATCCTGCCTGAGGCCTACATCCGCGCCGTGGCCGATGCGGTGCACGCCGAAGGTGGCCTGATGGTGCTGGACTGCATCGCCAGCGGCGCCGAGTGGGTGGACATGCGCGCCACGGGGGTGGACCTGCTGCTGAGCGCCCCGCAAAAGGGCTGGAGCAGCACGCCCTGCGCCGGCCTCGTGATGCTCTCCGAGCTCGCCCGCGCCCGCATCGACGCCACGCAAAGCAGCAGCTTCTCGCTGGACCTCAAGAAGTGGCTCTCGATCATGGAGACCTACGAGTCCGGCGCCCACGCCTACCACGCCACCCTGCCCACCGATGGCCTGGTGCACCTGCGCGAGGCCATGGCCGAGCTGCGCGCCTTCGGCTTCGAGCGTGCGCGCCACGCGCAGCGCGAGATCGGCCGGCGCGTGCGCGAGCTGCTGGCCGCGCGCGGCGTCGCGACCGTGGCTGCCCCCGGCTTCGAGGCCCCGGGCGTGGTCGTGTGCTACACCGACCGTGACGATTGGCACAACACGCGGGCCTTCGCTGCCCAGGGCCTGCAGACCGCTGCCGGCGTGCCCCTGGCCTGCGACGAGGGGCCGGACTACAAGAGCTTTCGCCTGGGCCTCTTTGGCCTGGACAAGTGGCAGGACCCGGACCGCACGGTGGCCACCTTCGCGCGGGCGCTGGAGGCCATCGGCTGATCGAACCCGGCCCGCCGCATCGAGCAGGCCGTGCCCCACGGGCCCTTACAGATCCGTCCGCAGCTTCCAGATTTCCGGAAACAGCACCACGTCGAGCATCCTGCGAAGGTAGCCCACGCCACTCGTGCCGCCTGTGCCGCGCTTGAAGCCGATCACGCGCTCCACCGTGGTGAGGTGGCGAAAGCGCCAGAGGCGGAAGGCGTCTTCCAGATCCGTGAGCTCCTCGCCGAGCTGGTAGAGGTCCCAGTGCTGGCGGGGGTCGCGGTACACCACGAGCCAGGCCTGCTCCACGGTGTCGCTGGATTTGTAGGGCGCGCGCCAGTCGCGCGCCACGTGGCTGGCCGGCACCGGCAGGCCGCGCCGCGCCAGCAGCCGCAGGCTCTCGTCGTAGAGCGAGGGCGCCTCATAGGCCGCCTGCACATGCGCCAGCAGATCCGGCCGATGCGCATGCGGCTCGAGCATGCGCGCGTTCTTGTTGCCCAGCGCAAACTCGATGCAGCGGTACTGCCAGCTCTGAAAGCCGCTGGAGCGCGCGAGGTAGCCGCGGATGGCGCTGTACTCGGGCGGGGTCATCGTGGCCAGCACGTCCCACGCGTGCACCAGCTGCTCCAGGATGCGGCTCACGCGCGCGAGCATCTTGAAGGCGCTGGGCAGGTCGTCCGCGGCGAGGTGGCGGATGGCCGCATGCAGCTCGTGCAGCATCAGCTTCATCCACAGCTCGCTCGTCTGGTGCTGCACGATGAAGAGCATCTCGTTGTGGTCGGGCGAGCGCGGGTGCTGGGCAGTGAGCACGGCGTCCAGGTGCAGGTAGTCGCCGTAGCTCATGTCGACCGCGTAGTCGGTCTGCGCGCCTTCCTCGCGCACGATCCGCGCGCCGGCCCCTTCGGCGGGTTGCGCTGCCGATCCCGCTCCCGACTCGTCGTTCCCGTAACCGAATGGGCAACCACTCATGTGACAACCCTCCGTGCTGCGCACTCCGGGATGAGCGTTTGGGAGCGGCCCGGCGCACTCATGTCACCGCCCTCTGCTGGTTGAACCGCGCCTCGCGCCACTGCCCAGCCTCCATCACCTGCGCCAGATGCTCGGCCGCGTCCCACGCGTCGGCCCAGCCCAGGTACAGCGGCGTGAAGCCGAAGCGCAGCACATCCGGGGCGCGAAAGTCGCCGATCACGCCGCGCGCGATCAGCGCCTGCACGATCGCGTAGGCCCCCTCGGCGCGCGCGAGGCACACCTGGCTGCCACGCAGCGCGTCGTCCTCGGGCGAGACGAGCGTGAAGCCCTGGCCCGCGCAGCGCGCCATCACGCGCTCGGCAAAGAGCCGCGTGAGCGCGAGCGACTTCTCACGCAGTGCCGCCATCCCCCCGAGCGGCTCGGCCGCCAGCACGGTGTCCACGCCGCACTCGAGTGCGGCCAGCGAGAGGATCGGCGGCGTGCCGCACTGGTAGCGCGTGATCCCTGGCGCCGGCCGGTAGCCCGGCGTGAACTCGAAAGGCGCGGCGTGCCCGATCCAGCCCGCCAAGGGTTGCCAGAAGCGCTCCACGTGGCGCGGGTGCGCCCAGACGAAGGCCGGTGCCCCAGGCCCGCCGTTGAGGTACTTGTAGCCGCAGCCCACGGCGAAATCGGCCTGCGCGGCGCGCAGGTCCACCGGCACCGCACCAGCCGAGTGGGCCAGGTCCCACACCGTCAGCGCCCCGGCGGCATGCGCCGCCTGGGTGAGCGCGGCCATGTCGTGCAGGCGGCCGTTCCTGTAGTTCACGTGCGTGAGCGTGAGCAGCGCCACGTCGGCGCCGCGGGCCACGCGCGCGGGCAGCTCTGCAGGCGGCACGAGCTCGAGCGTGCAGCCGTGTTGCGCGGCCAGCGACTCGGCGATGTAGAGGTCGGTCGGAAAGTTCCCCGGCTCGGAGAGGATCACGCGCCGTGCCGGATCGTCGGCGCGCGCGATCGAG